>NZ_JBAHZB010000087.1:0-14678 GCF_036697315.1 Alteromonas sp. 14N.309.X.WAT.G.H12 | reverse complement strand
TTTGTACCTCGTCGTCCGGTTCTTGCATTACAATGTCAATTACAGGTGCTTCTGGCACGGCATCTGCCGGTCTGGCGGAGTTCTCAATGAGCTTCGCCATTACGACAAATAGACCAAATGCTACAACAGCACCTAACAATATAGAAACGATTATCCTTACCATCTTAACCCCTCGCTGCAACCGACACGCGATCAATACCTGCAGCTTTAACCTGGTCCATAATTTCAACTACGATACCATGCTTGGCCTTGACGTCAGCCTGAATGATCACATAATCAGTTGGCTGTTCTGTAAGCAATCGCTCTAAATTAGCCCTAACGGCGTCCACAGCGACTTCACGTTTATCAAGCCAAACACTTCCATCTTCTGTTACAGCTATGAAAATGTTGGCGTTTTTGTGAAGAACCGCTTGGCTCGCATCAGGCTTATTTACCTCAATGCCTGCTTCTTTAACGAAAACAGTAGTAACGATGAAGAAGATGAGCATGATGAACACGATGTCCAACATGGGCGTCATATCAATAGACGCATCTTCTTCTTCGGTTCTGACTTTTCGAGCCATAATCGTTCTCTCTAGTGATGTGGCAGGCTATCAACTAAGCCTTCTTTTGCCATCTTCGCTTTAGCTTCGAGACGAGAACTGATGAATAGTCCTGACAGCGCTGCAACCATACCCGCCATAGTGGGGACTGTTGCCATCGAGATACCAGAAGCCATCAAACGGGCATTACTGGTGCCTTGCGTTGCCATTGTCTCAAATACGCTAATCATACCGGTCACTGTTCCCAGCAGACCTATTAGTGGACACATTGCCACTAATGTTCTGATAATTAGCATCCTAGCGTCTAAATCATCTGACGCCTGAGAAATCCATGCTTCACGGATCCTATGCGCATACCAAGAGGTAGTATCACTACGAGCATCCCATTTAGCGATGATATCTTTCTTCACCTTGGGGAAGACCGCAGTCATATACCAGTAGCGCTCAATCATTAATACCCACATGAGAAAGAGCGCGGCAGCGACAAAATAAAGTACATCGCCGCCGGTAGCGATAAAATCCCTGACAGATTCCCATAATCCAATCAGGTAAACCATATTACGCTTTCTCCGTCTCAGTGTGAGCAGCGATGATACCCGCAGTTTGCTCATCTAAGATGTGAACGATTGATTTGCTTCGAGAAGCCACGATGCTATGAGTAAGAATCAGAGGCAGCGCCGCGATGATACCCTGAGCAGTAGTTACAAGTGCCATTGAGATACTACCTGCCATCATACGAGGGTCACCCGTACCGAACAGTGTAATCGTCTGGAACGTTGCAATCATACCCAGTACCGTACCAAGTAGACCTAACAGAGGCGCGATAGCTGCGAAGATCTTGATAACGTTGATGCCACTTTCGATACTTGGCAACTCTTTCAAAATCGCTTCGTCCAGTTTCAATTCCAGATTTTCAGCATCAGCACCTTTGTTTTCTTTGTACACCATTAAGATGCGACCAAGTGGGTTGCTGCTTGAAGGGTTACCTGGATTTTTAAGCTGAGATTTGATTTTGCTGCCAGTAAGGAACAGTTGAATCAGTTTAAACAGGCCAATTAACAGACCAATGGCCAGCATACCTGTAATCACATAACCAACAACACCACCTGCTTTATAACGTTCCATCATCGTTGCTTTTTGCTTCAACAGACCAAGGATTGCGCCTTGAGATGGGTCAGCATAGAAAGGAACAAAGCCAGATGTGCTTTCTGTCATTTCTTGCGCAGAAGAAACTAGGTAGCTGTCAGGTTGACGACCAAGAGGCTGAACCACTTTGTTTTCAGCATCGTAGGCTAAGTAACCTTGATCACTAACCAAGTTAAATGTACCAACACGTACAACTGTTTGGTCAGACGTTCCGCCTTCCAAGTTAATGACGTTAGTGTTGAAACGAACAACTTGACCAGACTGAGTCATTTCAGTTTGCAGAGCAAACCATAAGTCTTCGAGTTCTTGGATATTAGGCAGACCTTTAGAGTCTTCAGACATTTCAGCAAGGAAATCGTCACGGCCAGGGAACTGGGCACTTACAATTGACGTAGAAATACGTCCAAATGCTTCAGAAGATGCCTGACGAACTACACCAAACATTTCACCCAATGTACCGGTAGCTTGGTCTAACTCTGCCGCTTTCTCATTCAAGGTGTCTTCATTTGCAGAGAACTGTTCAGAAAGGCGATCGCCACGATCTTGCTCAGCTTTAAGAGCGGCTTGCGCCTTTCTTAATAAAGCTTGCTTATCAGCTCTTGCAGATTGGAACTCAGCTTCACGCTGTTGGTTAATATTCGCTTCAGATACGCGATTTTGTTTAACCTGCTCCAGTAGATCCTGCAGGCTCATTGCTTCTTGTGCGTATGCACCGGAAGCTACCACTGCCAAGGTTGCAGCGGCTACAAGAGATTTGAATACTGGTTTCATTAACGCTTACTCCGCTGCTTTAATTGGTAACTTGATAAGATCCGGTGGAATAACACCGTTAGCCATTTTCACTGCATCAACGGTAGATGCCAGATACTCATCACCCAATGCTTGCCACGCACGTGCATCGTTATCCCAAACCCAAGCATGAGTCTGGTCTAATGAAAGTGCTAGGAACGCGGTACGGCCCAAGTTAAAGAAGTCAACGGTAACCTCTGTACCTTGATCGTCAATGGTACCTTGGTAAGACGACATCTTAGTACCGTACTCAACTTCTACAAGATACGCTTCAAGAACCTGACGGAACTGCTCAGAAACCGTCACGTTAGAGTTAGCCATCAGATCACGCAGACGTTGCACACGTTCACGACGCTCTTCTAAGTGAATTGGAACATCCAATTCAACAAATTTATCGAGACTGTCAATCATGCGAAACATGAGCGGAACAATTCCCTGCTTCGTCGCTTCGATACTATCGATTTGACGTTGTAGTGAATCGATTCCACGCTGCTGGTCTGCGACCAAGCTTGCAATGTAATCATTGTAGATTTTCAGGTTCTCTGTTTGATCTACAACTTGACGGTATTCAACTAGCAGTTCTTGTGACTGTTCGAACAGCGTGTTGATTTTTTCTTGAGATTTCGCTGCAGCAGCTTGAATCTTCGCATCTTCTTTTTGAAGATCAGATAGCTCCACTGCAGAGACAGCTGCACTACCAGTTAGTGCGAATGCACCGATCACAGTAGAAGCAATAAGAGTTCTCTTGCTCATCTTGGACATAGTTCCCAACCAAATTTCTTATTTGAATCCTCGCGCAAACAGACGGACTGTTTTAGCCAGGGGCGTAAAAACTTTATCAATGTTTTTAAGGAAGATAGTAATTACCTGTAAAACGGCATCACTACGAATCTCTAATACTCACACGGATTTATAGAATGAGTCAAGTAACACAGTCTTAACACCCAACCTTTCTGTGTTTGAATGCTTATTGATTAACCAGCCACAGATTGGTCATACCAGAATAAAGCGCTTAAGCCGGTGTATTTTCGTCTTATTTCCCGACAAATTCCTGATATTTTGCGACTAATTATTTAATTGTGACTATTTTACTTAACGAGCGAAAACCCAGACACACCTTACCCTGTCAATATTTGCCACCCTTTTAGTTAACAAAATATTAGCAATATAACGTGTATTTGCGAGCTTTATTACCTTTTAACCGTAAAGTCGATATTTTCAGTGATTTTTATTATTGAAATAAATGAAATTATTTTGCCTACCTATAACCAAAGGTAGTGATTCTTTTTTAATTTTTAGCCATTCTACCGTATTCACCCACATCAAATGCAACGGTAAGACGTTCTGCATCACTGTCAAATGGCGTAGTTCCGTGCCAGACAAATGAACGAAACAACACACAATGTAAGACATCAGGTTTAATCATGACATCAGGGGCTAGGTTGATATTGCCATAGCCATAGGGTTGACCTAGGGTTAACCACCCTTGTTTTTTATCTTCCTGACTCACTATATCAGGCAATGAAATATATACTACCCCAGAAATACGCCCGTTAGCATGAATATGATTATGGTGAAACCCTTTGCCCTCAAGACGCACTGACCAAGACCCCACATAATTAGGTGTACCGTCTTTTTTAACTAGGCGATGCTTATCTAATTGTTGCGCTTCGATAAACCTAAACACGGCCTTATCCACCGCCTGCTTTAACCGCACGATGAGCGGGTGTTGTAACGCAAACAGATGACCATGGGTTTGCGTCCCCTTCTCTAGCGTTTGGTTAATAGGCTGAGATACCGATGAATGTAGCGTTCGCAATACCGCCGCTAATTCTTTGGCCAATTCATTATGCTGCTGCGCGTTGTGTTGAGGGAACAAACACTGCTTTATATAAAGCTTATCAATAGCAAATCCCTGCCCTTTTGCCAAGCGCGCCGCCGTGTGCCAGTATGCTTTGATAAGCTGATTATCAGGCTCTTGTTCCCTTAACGCGGTGAGCTTCTCATACGCTGCGTCATATTGGTGTAACTCAAGCTGATTGATACTATGCTCTAAGCGACTTTTGACCGAAACAGGAAAGGTGTCTGCGATATGTTGATAGACGGCTTCTGCTTTTGCAAAATGTCCTTCATTTCGAAACGATGCAGCCCTTAATTCGTGCCAATATTCCAGGTTAGAAAATTGCTGATGCAGGTCAAGTTCATCCCGTAGTAATGGATACGCTTTGGCCTTTAGTAAATTATCCCCATAGGCAAAAAAGCCCGTGGCCGTTGATAATAAACCTGCTGTCTTAAAGGAGGTCAAAAAGTCATCTTTATGATCAAGCTGCCATTTAATGCGAGCAAGATTGACATGACTATCAATAAAATTCGGATTAAGCCCAATGGCTTTGTTGTAATTGATGATAGCCTCTTCTAGCTTCCCAAGATCTGCCTGCGCGTTAGCTAAATTGTGGTAAATGGCAAAATGAGACTGTTGCTCGCTAAGTGGTAAGAGGATTGACACAGCTTCTTGGGCATACCCATTCAAACGTAACAGAACCGCATGCTCATGAAGGTTCGCTACATCCTGTGGTTTGGCTGACACCACTTTTTCACTGTAAGTTAAGGCCGCATCATAGTGTTCTATATTGCGATAGTAATCCCGATTAAATTTATTAAAACTTAATGAGTCCTTCGCCAGTTGATTAAGGCATTGAACAAAATATTTTTGCGCTTCACTGAAGCGTTCACGTTTTATAGCTAAAAAGGTCAGCCTTTGTAACACCTCGCTAGGCGCTTTTTCTATGTCAGCGCCAGCAATCAGGCTTAATACTTTATATTCATTCTCCACATCCCCTACGGCACGATATAGCTTAACTCCAGCATCCTGCTGCCAACGCCTATTGGGAAATTTTTTTTTGCTGTCAGCTAACCAAGAAAATGCATCTTCGTATTTTTTTTGACTGTAAGTACAAAAAACCAGAAGTTGCCAAACCTGCTCGGCGGGTATTGGTGCTTGAGTAAGCTGAACAAGTAAGGGTTCCGCTTGACTAAATTGCTGCTTTTGAAGGTGCTGATAGGCTTGTTTGAATAGTGCTGATGGCGATATATATGTCATAAGATAATCACAATACTACACAATTTGGCAAAAAAAAACCGGTGCAAAGCACCGGTTTTATACTAACGCTAAATTAGAAACTTAGTGTTACGTTTGTGAATATATAACGACCTAATGTGTCGTAGAATCCAGCTACGGTATTTGCGTTTGTCGCTAATGTACTGTCAACCATTGGCGGCTCTTTATCCAGGATATTATTCACACCCAAAGAAACTGCAATGTTTTCAGTTACCGCATAATTACCCGTTAAATCGAAGAAGCTATAGCTTGAGATTTGACCGCCACCTTCAATATCTACTTCACCGAAGTATCTCCAGCGACCGATAACCGTCAAGTCATCTAGCGTGTAGTTAACACTTGCGTTATGACGCCATTTAGGCTGCGCAAAACAGTCAACACTTACCATGCCAGAACAATCATAATTTTGTTCAGGATCAGCTAATAAAGGCTGATATTCCTTCTCTAGGTTATATGAACCAATCATATTAACCATCACTGTGCCTTCACCAACATCAACAGAATAAGTTGCGTCAATATCTACACCACGCCATTTACGGCCACCAACGTTATCAGACAAGTTAACAATATACTCATCTTCTGAACGCCAGATTGTACCTGAACCACCACGAATCACGTTGTCACAGAAAGTCCCAGTATCGGCACAGATTTGAAGAATACGCTGGGCACCTACGTCACCAATCACTTCTTCCATCTCGATATCCCAGTAATCGATTGAGAAATCGAAGCCTTCAAATGGGTTACCGACCAAGCCGAGGGTGAATGTATCTGCTTCTTCAGGTTCTAGATCTGGGTTACCCCCAGTAAATTCATTGTACTGAGATGCTGGGTTGTCGTTAATAGAACCGTACTGAGATTCAGTGACCCCCATTTGCGCACACTGGTCGTATGTGAAGGTAGGATCATCTCCGGCACAGCCATCGGCGCCTTGCCATAAACCTACGCTTTGAATCGCAAACAATTCACTGACGTTTGGCGCACGAATGGCACGGTTGAAGCCTGCGCGAACTTTCCAGTCATCATTAATTGACCAATCAACACCAATCTTATAAGTGTTCTTACGACCAGACGTTGAGTAATCGGAAGTACGGAAGCCCAAGTCAAGCGCCAGCATATCGACTCCAGCTACGCCTTCTAAGATAGGAACGCTAAATTCAGCAAAGATGTCATTAACTTCATAGTTACCTATCAGGCTGTTAGTCGGTCCACCTTGACCGGCCAGAGAACCTTCTTGGTAAATGGTATCAGCTGTACGCTCGTAATCAGTTTCTCTACGTTCAAAACCGAATGACGCGGCAACCGGTGTTTCAGCAGACGGTACAGTAAAATCAAACTCACCAGAAACATAACCAGAGTATACAATTAACGAAGTAACACCCGTTAAGATAGCCGTACCAGAAAGCTGGGCCGCTTGCTCAGCAGTAACACCATAGGGTTGGAACACATTGTAGTACAGGCAGTCATCAGTACAGGTAGTACCGACAGCGCCGATACGTGGACCAATGGTGCTGATGTCTAAATCGTTGATATAAGCAGAAGAAGATGATGTAGAGGCATACATGTAGCTTAAGTCATAGCTCCACTCATCATTCAAATACCCTTCAACACCGGTCACAATACGGAACGAATTATGTTCAAGATTGTTAGCACGAGCACCACCTTCCACATTACGTTTACCGATTTGGGCAGTGAAGGTATCGCTATTTAAGTCACCAAATTCTTCAAGTAATTGATCAATTTGAGCATCACTAAATAAACCGGCTTCGTTATCGTAGCTTAGTTCATAAATTTCCGCATAGAAGGTACCCGACTCAGCAATTTGTCCTGATGTTCTGTCGTGCATGAATGAGGTTTCTAAATAAACCGTGGCGTTATCACTTAGTTCATATTCTGCAAAGGCACCAAGGGTAAAGCGCTCGTTTGGACGCATAAAGTGGTTGATTGGCGCATAGTTATAAAGGTTAGAACCGTCATAAGGATAGAACAAACCGTCTTCGCCCAAGCTCCAGAGTACCTCGTCATCAAAGCTCAAATCACCTGCATCATCATATACGTTGGGCGTAAAGTAGATGTTTGGCAATACAGCCGTGGATGAACCACCACAAGCCGTTGCGGTAGAATTTAGTGCACAGGAACTGTAATCACGCTCACCTTGCAGCATCTCATTGTTACGACGCCAGGTTGCATATGCCGTTACATGACCACGACCACCATCAATATCACCACCAGCGGTAATACTTAGGTTATAAGACTCGCCGCCTAAGCCACTGCCACCGCTTGGGTAGTCGTAGCCAGCATCGTCCATCAAGCCTTGAATGTATTTGTTATCGTTGTCATGTTGATAACCACCTGCACCGGCTTGAATTTCAAGACCTGTGAAGTCGGTATCCATTATAAAGTTAACAACCCCCGCTACCGCGTCAGCACCATAGGCAGTAGAAGCACCACCAGTTAGTACATCAACCCGCTTGATAAGCGCAGTTGGAATTTGGTTTACGTCAGGTGCTTGGCTATAGATACCACCTGGCTGTAAACGACGACCATTAACCAATACCAATGTACGGTTAGCACCCAAACCACGAAGGTCAAGGGTAGCCACACCGGTAGCACCGTTAGCTTGGAATGATGTTTCAGCGGCTTCGATTTGCGGCATGGAGTTCATCACGTCTTCTACACGGGTGAAACCGGTAGAACGAATCGCTTCCGCATCAATTGCCAGTACTGGGCTAGAAGTTTCGATATCGGTACGTTTGATACGTGACCCTGTTACTTCGATTTTCTCAACTTTTTCGGCTGAATCATCGTCTTGTGCGAAGGCTGATAAAGGTGTCGCAAGTGCAGCTGATGCTGCACCGAAGGCACAAGCAAGCTTCACTGACTTAGCCAGTCTTGAATTTTTAAACATGTATTGTCTCCCTGGACCACTAATATGATTTAGTGTGTGTAATTAAATCGTTTTAATACGACTTATAATTTTTTAAGGCATAACGCCTTGTGATTGATAATAACCACATAGTGATTAGGCGGTCAACAGACTTTGCAGAGCTAAGTTCCAAAAGTTCAATATTTTTTTTAATTTTTACATTATTAGGAAATCACTCTCGAATTAAATGTAAAAGTAACGTCAAGACGAAAAGAACAATCCTTATTATCGTATATAAAAGATAAATCATCTCATTTATGGAAAAAAAGATGATATTCACCACGAAAAAACACGTAAATTTCCCATTACCTATCATTACCAATGCTTTACACAATGGGTGGAATGTAAATTTGTCACAAGCTATTAACATTTTAGGATGGAGAATGTATTCCCGTTAGTCGTCTTTTTACTGCCCCCTTATGGTTCTATTTATTTGCTTTTCTAATTCGACTTTTACGGTATAACGACTATAAATTAAGAGTCATGCTCTGCGCAGAAATTGTGAATAGACCAAGAGGGTTTGAATGTGAAATGAAATTGGATGACGATATACACAACTATTATGAACAACTGGTACTCGAGCGCATTACAACATTGGGCTTGAATAAAACCAAATCTCAGGATTTTCTTGCTGATCTTTGCTGCCTTGCGTTAAATCAGGTGCCACCGAGATATATTCGCTATGAAGTGGATATGGCGTTTTACTTGCCTATAAACGAAAGGCAACAAATGGAAATGAATGTAGAATACGCTGTAGACAAGGCGTTACGCTTTTTAGAGCAAAATATGAAGAAGAAAAAGAGTGAGTAGATTGGGTGGCAGACCCCAGCCACATCCCGGCACATGAGTCGTCTGCTGCGGCTGCTCCCTTCCAGGCCTGACCGGATTCACAGAGTATCATTGCGAGAGGACCAAGGCCCACCATTGAACTTTGCTGTCACTTGAGACCACATCGTTAACCGATACAAATCTCAAGCGCGGCGCATTATGACGATTTGAAGACGAAGTTTCAACCCTTATAGTTAAATCGTTCTTCCGCAATAGCATTCGCAATACGGTTCGTTGCGCCTTGCTGGGCATCTGCCCGCTCATAGATCGAAGTTAAGGTATCACCAATCTGTTCAATATGTGAACGCAGCGCACCATTTGAAGAGGTCATGCGCTGATGATAGATGTCGATAACACCACCAGCATTAATTACATAATCAGGGGCATAAAGGATCCCAAGTTGACGTAAACACTCGCCCATTTCCTCACGAGCCAGCTGATTATTGGCCGCTCCTGCAATCACCTTCGCCTTAATTTGCGGTAAGGTTTCATCATTAATTGATGCACCCAGCGCACAAGGGGCAATGACATCCACGTCTAAAGCATAAAGGGCGTCTGGTGATACTGGCGTAGCACCAAATTCATTGACCGCTCGCTGAACACCTTCAGGATAGATATCCGTCACATAAAGTTTGGCGCCATGCTCATGTAGATGCTTAGCCAAGCGATATCCAACATGGCCCACCCCCTGTATTGCCACTTTAACGTCTTTTAAGTCGCAATTAAGCGCATATTGCACAGACGCTTTGAGACCGACAAACACGCCATATGCCGTAGAGGGTGCCGGGTTTCCATCAGGCTTTTCACCGTTGTAGTGGTAATTGGCCTTAACACCAGTGATGTAATCAGACTGGGTCGCCATGGTTTGTAGATCCGTCACACTGATGCCCGAATCTTCTGCGGTGTAATACTGACCACCCAAGGAGTCAACAAACTTTCCCATGGCCTGCATGAGGGCTTTTGATTTATGTTGTCTGGGATCGCCAATAATGACTGACTTGCCTCCACCCAACTTTAAATTAGCCATGGCTGATTTATATGTCATCCCCTTGGACAAGCGAAGTACATCGTTTAAGGCTTCGTTACTATTCCCGTACGGCCACATTCTACATCCGCCTAGTGCGGGCCCTAATTGGGTGTTGTGAACCGCGATAATGGCACTCAAACCCGAGGCTTTATCGTGACAAAATGCCACATGTTCGTGACTATCAAATTCAGGGTGCTCAAAAACAGACATGGATATTTCTTCTATTGCGCCAAAGATAGCCTATATTAACCAGTATCACGGAGGACAAATTTTGCGTTGTTTTGAGCAAGTTTTTCTCACTGGAAATGCGGTTAGTCCCATCAACTATAGACTAGGATATATATCCTAGTATCATAGATAGGATATAATAATTATCATATACCTAACGAGAATGTCATAAATGAAATTAGATAAATTTGACCGCGAAATTCTTCGGGTACTGCAACAAGATGCCACCGTATCAATGGCAGATCTCAGTCAGAAAGTGGGATTGTCTCATACCCCTTGTTGGCGGCGCGTCAAGCGGATGGAAGCCGATGGGATCATCCTGCGTAAAGTCACCCTACTGAACAACAAAAAGCTCAATTTGGGTGTCTCTGTGTTTATTTTCGTAACATTAAAAAATCACGATGGCGATTCACTCACCGATTTTGAAAATGCCGTGCAATCCATTAATGAGATTGTGGAGTGCCATACCACCAGTGGTGAAAAAGATTACCTGCTTAAAGTGGTAGTAGAAAGCATTGAGGAATATGAATACCTTTTAAAAACCAAGCTCACTCACCTGCCCTTGGTAGATCATTTAAGTTCTACCTTTGCCCTGAAACAAGTTAAAAACACAACAGAACTTCCCATTAAGAGTCAGTAGTTATGTTGCCACAGATTGCCCGGCTATTCTGGGCAATCTGGCTGATTTTCAGGTCTTGCAGCAATGAATGCCTCTAAGGATTCGCAATGCTCACAAATAGAAGAGATGAGTGGGAAAGCGGACATATCCAGTCCAAAACGTTTGGCAATATACACCTGCGGCACCAAACAAACGTCCGCTAGGGTGATATCAAAATCAAAGCAATATTTTCCGGCCTGGGTCTGCAAACGTTCCTCGATGGCTTTAAAACCGATTTGTGACCAGTTTCTTACCCAAGCAGCAACGGCGTCGTCATTTGCATGAAAATCCTCTCTGAGTGTATTTAATACCCGTAAATTACCCAGGGGCTGCATTTCCATGGCAATATCGTAAGCCAACGCGCGGACCCGCGCTCTTTCTAATGCATGCTGTGGTAAAAGCTGAATCGTCTCAGGATAGCGTTCATCAAGATATTCTATAATGCTAAGAGACTGGTTCAGCGCGAAATCTTCATCATCGTCCACCAGTGCGGGAACTAATTGCGCTGGATTTAATCGTTTGAAGGTATCGTGGGTTTGTTCGCCCCCTTCTTTAACCAGGTGAACGGGCACATACTCATAATCAAGCCCTTTTAAGTTCATGGCGATACGAACCCGATATGTAGCGGAAGACCGCCAGTACCCATAAAGTTTGAGACTCATAAATTGCTCCTTATCCACCTTTTTAATCAAGTGGTTTAACGCGCTGTTCAATGGCACCGAATATACTTTGACAAGCATCGGTAAGCATTTCAATACGTATTTTATCTCCAAACTGCATAAAAGGGGTGGATGGATGCCGATGCAACAGGGTTTCGACCATACGTCTTTCAGCAATGCAGGAATAGCCCACGCCTCCTTCGCCAATACAAGCGCCCTCGCTAAGATCTTGTCGATTAGATACCGTACCTGAACCTATGATGCTTCCGGCCCTTAAGTTACGGCTTTTAGCGGCATGAGCAATAAGTTGTGCGAAATTAAATGTCATATCCTTACCTGCATGGGGTTGACCAAATAGCACCCCGTTATAGGTAGACCTTAATCGATGATGTACCTTGCAACTTTGCCAGGCATCCCCTAATTCATCAGGCGTTACCGCCACAGGAGAGAAACTACTGGCCGGTTTCGACTGGAAAAAACCAAAGCCTTTTGCCAACTCACCGGGGATCAAATTGCGCAGCGACACATCATTGACCAGCATGATCAAACGTATCCGTTCCGCCGCCATGGTTTCACTGCAAGCCATGGGGACATCATCAGTCACCACCGCCACCTCAGCTTCAAAATCGATGCCCCATTCATCACTAGGTAAAATAATATCGTCTCTTGGGCCGATAAAATCATCGGAGCCCCCTTGATACATTAACGGATCTGTCCAGAAGGTTGCAGGCATTTCGGCGCCTCTCGCGCGTCTGACCAACTCAACATGGTTCACGTAGGCACTGGCATCGGCCCATTGATAGGCTCTTGGTAGTGGTGATTCACACCGTGACGCCTGAAACGTTACGCCATGAAGACGTCCCTCATTCAGCTGTTGATAACGAGCCTCCAATTTATCCGCCAGTTGATACCAATGATCCAAGGCATATTGTAGCGTTGGCGCGATATCACTCACGTTGATTGCGGTAGTCAAATCCCGAGACACCAACATCAACTGACCATCCCGTTGCCCATTTTTGTAACTTGCAAATTTCATTTTTTGCGCTCCGCTGTTGGCCCCTGCCAGCTATCCACGTAGGCAGCATTTTCAATTTCAACCGCCGAAGGGGAAACCTCAAGGGCATCTCTAGCATCCAACATCACCGCCACTTCATCGATAAAGGTTTTAGGGTTGCTTCTGGCCACCGCAAATGCGTTTGGGTGAGGACCGTGAGTAATACCAGCGGGATGTAACGTCACCATCCCTGTATCAATATTATCGCGGCTGAAAAAGTCGCCTTGGTGGTAAAACAAGACTTCATCAAAATCATCGTTATTATGATAAAACGGTACTTTTAAGGCGTCAGGATCGCTTTCCACCGGACGAGGGACAAAAGTACAGATCACAAATCGTGGAGCAACAAAGGTCGTATGGGCAGAAGGTGGCAGGTGATAGCGATGGCTCATCACTGGCCGAATATCCCGCCAGTTCAATTTGACCACACTGACATCCCCATGCCAGCCAACGGCATCCAATGGATTAAAAGGATAGGTCACAACCGAGAGGCGATTATGACGCTTTATCATGACACGCCAGGTATTTTCGTCCTGCTGCGCTAAAAAAGCGTTATTGATTTCAGGGGTTGTTAATACTGCCGGATCAAAAATGGCGTGATGACCCAAGATGCCTTTATCGGGCAATTGGTAGGCCTCGTTAGTGGCCTCAATCATTAACAATGCCATGGTATCTTCAGGTACCAAACGCCACATTGTTGAGCGGGGCAAAATAACATAGTCACCGGATTCAATATGTAGGTGACCAAAGTCACAATATAGTTCTCCAGCCCCACTATGAACAAACATTAAGTCATCCCCATCGGCATTTCTGGCCAACGTATCCATGGGACCTTTGCAGATCCAAAAGCGATACTGACAATGACGGTTTTGCAACAGAACCGGCGCATCAAAGGGTGAATCAGCATCATCATTTTTAAGCTTGTTCAAATTAAATGCGCGGGGACGTAACTCCCCTTCCCAATGACACCAACTGGTGGGTGGATGTTTGTGATGTAAATGGGTAGCGGGGCCAAAGAACCCATTGCGTCCTACTTCACGTTCATAAATGGCGCTGTCAGGGAAATCCGCATGGGCCTGTTTGGAATACCGGCCCTGGGTTTGAGGTAATCGGATCCAGTTAGCCATTTTGCTTCTCCTGACTTACCACGCCTCGGCGAATTTGATCAAGCTCGATAGATTCAAATAGCGCTTTGAAATTCCCTTCCCCAAACCCCTCATTCCCTTTGCGCTGAATAATTTCGAAAAAGACCGGACCTATTACCGTATCGGTAAATATCTGCAACAAAATACCGTCTTTTTGTGGCGCTCCATCAATCAGTATACGTAATGCCCGCAACTGTTCGACGTCTTCACCGTGACCGGGCAGGCGCTTATCTACGCCATCGTAGTAGGTTTCTGGGGTATCCATAAACGGCATACCTCTGGATTTCAACTCGGACACCGTAGCAAAGATATCCGTGGTGGATAGCGCAATGTGTTGAATACCTTCACCATTATATTGGCGAATAAACTCTTCAATCTGGGATTGATCATCCACCGATTCATTAATCGGAATACGGATTTTTCCACAGGGCGAGGTCATTGCTTTGCTCACCAAGCCGGTGAGCTTGCCTTCTATATCAAAATAGCGAATCTCCCGGAAATTACCGATGCGCTCATAAAATCCTGCCCAGTGATCCATATTTCCCCGGCACACATTATGAG
>NZ_JBAHZB010000086.1:0-14979 GCF_036697315.1 Alteromonas sp. 14N.309.X.WAT.G.H12 | reverse complement strand
GGTTTATGGGGGTGGCGGACAAAAAGTAATCCGGATCCTTTTCCGCTAAGACAATAAGTTGATTTAAACGGGTACGGTTTCGGGGGCTCAGCTCGCTAGATTGCAATTTTTTAATCAGGGTTCCTACCGTGAATGTGCGATAGCTAGGATGGCGTGATTCAATCATGCACTGCAACAGGTTTAACCCAAAAGCCGCCGTGGTCACCATCAGTCGATAGGCTTGAAAGAAGTAATACATGGCCTGTACATATTGACCATTGACAAACAGTTTTGTCCCAGCTTCATTTAAATCAATGGCGCGTTCTTCTGCAATTCCCATGGTTTTTTCCGCCACCGTGAGCTGGTTTTCGTTCATGGTTTGTGAAGACAAATCACCATCATATTGATTTCGCTCGTGGGCGAGGGCCAACAATTCCTTGGCCTTGGATTTTCGTCCCATACCATTGAATGTTTTTGCCGCTATGATCAAGGTGCCAGGATCGGTGCGCAGCAACAAATCCATATGCTCTTGCGATAAATAGTGCTCGGCTTTTTCGCTATCACCTTCAAGTACTGAGGCATAACTGAGTAAATAGTCTTTCTTTTGCTGAACTTGCTGATCGCTTTGCCCCCGACCGGCGATACCAATGAGCCGTTTAGCCTGATTTAAACTTTCCCACCGGTTTGCTTTAGGCTGATGCTCTGCGATAGATAAATAAAACTCGGCTAATTCAAAGGTAAATTCGTTAAATCGTTCCCGCGCGCTGCGATTATAGTCACGTTTTTTCTGTAATAATTCGAGGCCGTCGACAATTTTATTTTGTTTTTGATAGGTTAACGACTTCAAACGGGCTGCCGGAACGGTAAGATCGCTTATCTTAATATGATCAAGATAAAACTCAGCTTGGGACCAGGCTTCTTGCTCGAAACATAAACAAGCCAGCCATTCAAATGCTTTGTCCCGGGCCAGATTGTTTGCCACCAACTCGGTTAACTCGTTCTTACAATGGGACCAGTTGCCCGCCAGGTATTCACATTTTATTTTTCCCCACTGTGCCCACAAAACGCTTTTGGCATTTTGCAATACGGATTCATAAAGCTCCTGTGCTTGGCGTACTTTGCCGTTATTAAAAAGTAATCGGGCATGGAGTTTGAGCACATCGCTTCTGATCTTGGCAGGGATGGGCTTTTTCGTTAGCCCCTCCATCATTTCGAGGGCGTCAGAAAGGTGATTACTGTCTAAAACATCGAGCACGCTACTGACAAATTGTCGATATTGTAGATAGTGGCTGATGTTTTTACGCAAGGTTGCGATGTTGTATGGCTTGATAATCAATAAGTCGGGTTGTATATCGATGATCTTCCCAATGGTTTGGGGAAGTCTGTCGGCGGTGATAAAAATAATCCCCGTGCTTGGACGGATATACTGACTTTGTTTGAGTAAGTTAATCCATTCTACGCCGTTTTTGCCCTGACCGAGATGAAAATCCATGATGATCATTTCGAAATGTTGTCTGCGTAGGGCGGTTTTTAGCTCATTACCGTTGCTAAAACTGCTGATGTCAAAATCACCGGCAGGCAACAAGTGACTACGAAGAGCACTTCGGGCCGTAGCATTATCTTCAACAATCGCTAAGCGGTAGGGCATCTAATTTACACCGATAACTTAAAATGCATTTTTTGCATTTAAATGACTATATATATTGATAATAGCATATCAGTGGTTTTTCTCTTCGTCATCTACATCACCGCAAACACAATACTTATTCATATTATGGCAACAAGTATTTTACATTATGCTATCGGTTAGCTTATAGTTAACGTTAACGTAATCGTTAGTTGCGAAGGGTATTATTTGTGATGACAACTCACTGTCACACGGGAGGTTATATTGGATTTTTCACTAAATGATGATCAGGCTGCCTTTATAGAAACGGCTAAACAATTTTCACAAAACGCGTTAGCGCCCCATGCGGCAAAGTGGGATAAAGAACACTATTTTCCTGTTGACGTTATCCGCGAGGCAGGAGCGTTGGGTTTTTGCGGCTTATATTCACCGGAAGAGGCGGGGGGATTAGGATTAAGTCGACTCGATTCGTCGTTAATATTTGAGCAATTAGCCATGGGCTGTACCACCACCACAGCCATGCTTACTATCCATAATATGGCAACCTGGATGATCGCGACCTGGGGCACTGATGAAGTTAAACAGCAATGGTGTGAAGGGTTAATTTCCGGGCAGAAACTGGCCTCTTACTGTTTAACGGAACCCGGTGCCGGCTCTGATGCGGCTTCATTAAAGACGTCGGCAAAACCAACCCAAGACGGGTATACATTAAATGGTAGTAAAGTGTTTATTTCTGGTGCAGGCAGTACCGATGTGTTGGTGGTGATGGCACGTACCGGTGGCGCAGGTCCAAAAGGTATCAGTGCCTTTGCGGTTCCTGCCGATGCGAAGGGGATCAGCTACGGTAAATTAGAAGAGAAAATGGGCTGGAATGCGCAGCCCACACGCATGATAAGCTTTGATAATGTGAAACTGAATCCCTGTTGGCGTTTAGGTGAAGAAGGGCAGGGCTTTACCCTTGCCATGAAGGGCTTAGACGGCGGACGGGTAAATATCGCTACATGTTCTGTGGGCACTGCCCAGTTTGCCCTTGATACGGCAAGAGACTATCTCCAGGAACGGGAACAATTTGGTGCGCCGTTAGCGACATTCCAAGGGTTACAGTTTAAGCTTGCTGACATGGCGACAGAATTGGTTGCAGCGCGACAATTGGTGCGCTTAGCCGCCAGTAAATTAGACAACGACGATGGCGAGAAAACCACCTACTGTGCCATGGCGAAGCGCTTTGCCACGGATGTGGGCTTTCGGGTTTGTAACGATGCCTTGCAAATCTTTGGTGGTTACGGGTATATCAAAGAATATTCCCTTGAGCGTCATGTACGAGATGTGCGCGTTCACCAAATATTAGAAGGCACCAATGAAATTATGCGCGTGATTATTGCCAAACGCTTGCTGACATCTCAATCTTCTGTTTTGTAATTACCGTTGGCAACAGGCTTTGTGTGTTAAAACCTTAAATAAAGAGGAGGAGCGATGGAAACTCAATCGATCCAGAAAATCATTGTTAGTGAACATGAAACCGCGTGCGGTAAACGGTTTGGTCAGCTTACGTTAAATAAAGAATCGTCACTTAACGCCCTGGATTTGGATATGGCGGTGACCATGCGCGACACCCTGCAAGGTTGGCAAACCCGTGACGATATCCTTTTTGTGGTTATCGATAGCGCGGGCAGCAAAGCGTTTTGCGCCGGTGGCGACATCGTGTCTATGTATAACGCAATGGGGGAGCAACAAGAAGGGATCCCAAAATTCATCGAACAATTTTTCACCGTGGAATATGAGCTAGATTACATGCTGCATACCTTCCCCGTTCCCATCGTAGTATGGGGGCAGGGCATTGTCATGGGCGGGGGGCTTGGTATCTTCGCCGGCGCCAGTCATCGGGTGGCCACACAAAGCACTGTCATAGCCATGCCAGAGATCACTATTGGTTTGTTTCCCGATGTGGGCGGTAGCTACTTTCTGCCCCGTTTGTCAGCAAACCTCGGGTTATTTTTAGGGCTAACCGCAGCACAGTTAAATGGTGTTGAAGCCCAATCTTTGGGATTAGCGGATTTTGTTTGTGCATCACAAAGCATTCAACCCCTGTTAAGTCAATGGCAGGCTATGACATGGTCTGGGGATGTTTCCCAGATGATTTCTAACACCTTGGAAGCACAAGGTGTCAATGAACCGTTAGAAAATCGCCTTCAGCCTTGGCGCGGTGAGATCGAACAAGCCTGTAGTGGTAATAGTGTTGTGGAGATAGCGGAAAATATTTTGGCTATTGATGCCCAATCGTGTCGCTGGATGTCCCGAGCCCAGTCAACCTTGTCCGCCGGTTCGCCGCTGACTGCCAACCTGTTTTACCACCAATATAATAAAGGAAAGGATTTACCGTTAAATGCGTGCTTCCGTATGGAACTGGATCTCGCCTGTCACAGTGCTGAATTTGGTGAATTCCAAGAAGGGGTTAGGGCATTGCTCATCGATAAAGATAAAGAGCCCAAATGGCGTTATTCGCAAATTAAAGACGTGCCTGATTCCGTGTTAGCGTACTTTTTTACGTCGCCTTGGCCGGCATCCGCGCATCCATTGGCACACCTCAATTAAATCAGACTTGATTGTTCGCCCCCGTTTGATACATTGCCGACTTTCAATTAAGTAGAGTCGTGTGTATGTGGCAATGTCCACTGTGTAAATTGCCTTTGTCCGGGGAAGGACCATGGCGTTGTGACAAGGGTCACAGTTTTGATGTTTCCCGCAATGGTTATGTGAATTTGTTGCCGGTACAAAAGAAAAAAAGCAAGCAACCCGGTGACAATAAAGCCATGATCGCTGCGCGTCAGCACTTCCATCAGCAACAAGGCTTCTTACCCTTGATGCAAAAGATGGCGTCCCTTGCAGCAAGCTATTTACCCTCAGATGCGCTAACGATGCTTGATGCAGGGTGCGGGGAAGGAACTTATTTATCTTGGATGCAGGCACAACTTGAGAAGTCGGGTAAATCTGTTGTGGCAGCAGGTAGCGATATATCCAAATCCGCTGTCGATATTGCTTCACGGCAATATAAAAACGCCCAGTTTGTGGTAGCCAGTAGTTTTGATTTGCCCGTAGAATCAGCGTCTATTGATCTACTGTTACAGGTGTTTGCCCCTGGCGACGATGAAACCTTAGCACGGGTATTGAAAAAAGAAGGCATACTGTTACATGTTGCCCCAGGCCCGGATCATTTAATGGCGCTAAAGCAAGTGGCCTACGCCACGCCCCGGCAACATGCTATCCCACCACAACAAAGAAACGGCCTGTGCTTGTCTCATCGTGAACGGCTAGGGTTTAGTATTGACTTAAGGGATGCGGATATGACAATGGCACTGGTCAATATGACCCCTTTTACCTGGAAGTTCAGTGACGAACAACGTGCTGCCTTGGTGCAGAATATGACATCGGTACACGCGGACTTTATCCTCTCCGTTTGGCAAAAAGTGCCCCGTGTACCGCTATAACCTTTATTTGGAGGTTGAAAAGTGAGTTAGATGTTTAATGGCCCGACTTAACAAATCCACGTTCAAAGGTTCGTTACTTCTTTCTTTGGTATCAGCATCGGTAATTTCATAACTCCCATTGCTTAACACCTCAATAATTTGATTTTCATGGGCCACGATCACCTTTTCTCCAGATGTACTGACTAACCAGTTTCGCTGTGGTGACAACAAGTTTTGTCCGGTTGAATAGAACTGGGCCGGTGCGTGGCAGCCAAGGGCATTAAGTATGGTTGGCGCAAGATCTTCTGTACTGGCTAACTGGCCTTTGATATTCAATGATGTATACAGTTTACCCATGTGTGTGCCACCTTCAGGATCAAAGCCGGTGGCAATGATAATGTCGCTGTCGGTAAATTCCGGCTTCTGCAGAAACTCCGCAATTTCGCCGGCGGGTAAAAAGGCGATGTGCAGGCCTTCATGGGTATTACTTAGGGGCTGTTTATAACCGCTGAGCATTTTAGAAGGCAGGTTTTCGTCCAGATGGATGGAAACAGGCATGCCTAATCCCACGGGCAAGGCCAGTAAAACGGGACGTTTATTTTTTAAGGTATCCTGATAAATTTCCGGTACCCCAAACAGGGTTGTCATGATCAGGGCATCAAGAGACGATGCGGTGGTGATATAGTCATCTAATTCCCGCAAGTCAAATTGTGACATTGGCGGTAAAGGGGCCGTATCTGTCTGCACAATTAACACCAGTGTTTGGCTGGTATCTACGGCGCAATACACAGGTTCTGTGGGATAGGATACCTGATGAATTTGTGGGTCGAACTGCAATTGTGCCCGCTCTCGATAGCGGTCTAAATCTAATAGACCGTAGCGGGACATGGTGGTTTTCGCTGTCGCAGGATAGGACAGCGGAAACATGTTGTCCTGCTTGATGATAGGTTGGTAAAGTTCGGCATCTGCCCAAACGTGAATGGCGTGACTGGCAACAAAACAGGTCAAAAATAAGGAGGTGACCGGGGTGCCGATTTTATGTTGCTGCAACCGTTCTACCCGTTTCCAAATCGCGTTGGCCAGTATAAGTTGAAAACCCATCCAAACAATAAACAATAACAGTAAGTACATCCACTGTTGAAGACCAAACTCACTGATTTGTGTGTGGGCTTCACTTTTAACCAAATTTGCCGAGTTAAAGCTTAGGTGGAACCCGGTTCGATTAAACAGCAAGGCATCGAATGCCATAAGGGCAAGTCCAATGGCGGCGATGAAAGAGCCTGCCACCTTGATGATACTGGGTTTGGTAGCCAGATAGCATAAAGGTAGGACAAAAATCACAAACCCCGAAAAGGTCATAAAACCGATATGTCCAAACCAGTTACACACCATATACAGTGTGCCTAACACTGTGTCGGGGGAGGGGGAAGAAAAGATAAATACGGTTGCGATAACCATCGCAATGGCAATGTTTGCCAACGCAAACCAATGCCCCCAATTGACCAATCGTGTTACCCGCTGGCGGCGGGGAGACTCACCTAATATCATTGTATTGAATTATCCGTCGACACTTTTTACTAAAACTGATGCAAACTGTTCTGCTATGGCTTTACGATTCGCCGGCGGAACTTGTGTATTGAGTATGTGTGTGATGACATTGCCTAACACCATGAGTTGCAAATCTCTGGTGGCCTGATTTTCTTCTAAGGTTAAAATGACCTTATTCATGAGCGCTTCGAAATCGGAATCCGAGTAACGGCTTTGTTGGGGCATTGTATCGCCTCTATATTTCGGTATTCTTAATTAAAAAAAGAATGGAATTTAGTTTTAAATGATTATAATCGTTGTCTGAATGATCACAATCATTCATTCGCAATTCCCGCAAATCCGCTGTAAATTATTAACCAACAGGACGATATTTCTTTTATGAGTGCATTGATTCACCATTTCGTCGTGCATCGACTAATTGTTACTAACGATGGAAAGCTGTCGTTAATCCCCCGAAATAAGTGCTTGGACGTCACGCCTGAAATAGAATCTCTTGCCCATCAGATCAACCAAAGTTTTAACGGTAAGCCGGGAAAAGGCGTTGGTCATTTTTGTACGCCTGAACAAGAGGAGCCTGACACCCTTTCATTTGAGCAGATGCTGTCGGCATTTTCTGAGGCAAAAGCAGCCAAGGAACAGGATCCCGATGATGCCTTTCACGATTTTAGCATGCAGGCAGCGCAAAAGCTGATCAAAGCCCTTACCGACACTGGCACCGCTGAAACTGGGTTTCTTGTTTTTTGTCAGTATGAATTTTTAGCCACCCAGTACCTGATGATCACCTTGTTAAATACCCAGTCTCATGTAGAGGTAAACCAAGCGCTAGAACTGACTGCCAAAGAGCATCTGGATTTAGCCAAAATGCAGCTGGCAGTACGTATTGATCTCACCCAACTGGATATTCAGCCTGAGCAAAAACGTTATATTAGTTTTATTAAAGGTCGCATGGGCAGAAAAGTATCTGACTTTTTCATGGATTTTGTCGGTTGTGAAGAGCTGGTGGATGTTAAACAGCAAAACAAGCAACTCATTAGTTCTGTGGATGCGTACTTAGCCAGTGAAAATCTTGACAGAGAAGAGCAAGAGCAGCATCGGGAAGAAGTAAAATCCTATTTTAAAGAAAAGATCGATAGCGGTGAAAGTGTCAGTGTTAAGGAGTTATCTGAAGTCTTGCCTGCCGATGACACGAAAACCCACACCTTTGCGGCGTATACACAGACTCTCGATGCCCCCATAGAAGAAACCTTTCAGCCTGATCCTGCGGCTTTGCGCCAATTGGCCAAGTTTACCGGCCAAGGCGGAGGTGTGTCGTTGAGTTTTGAACGAAAACTGTTGGGCGACCGGGTGCTCTATGATCCCACCACCGACACCATCACCATAAAAGGCATACCGCCCAACCTAAAAGATCAGCTTAATCGTCAGTCTGGGCGATAGGTGTCGTAATATATCGGGCAGGAAAGTCTGTCCGCCTCTTTTTTATATCGTATAATACCCACGGTTTCTATTTCCTGTAGTTAAGGCTAAAAATGCAATTATTTGTTAATGATCTCACTGTCATGGATTTTTCTTACCTCTGCCCTGAAAGGGGAATGGTGGGAGAAAGCTGGATTGTGGATGTGGTACTAACCGGTGATCTGAACGATGAAAGTATGATTCAGGATTTCGGTAAAGTGAAAAAAAACCTCAAACGGTTAATCGATGACTATGTCGATCATAAACTTTTGGTGCCGGCCGATCATGCAACCCTCGCCATTGTTCACGATACGGATTCCGAAATGGTGGATGTGCGTTTTACCGGTAACGATGGCCGTGTTATCCAGCTGTATTGTCCCGCTGAAGCCTATGCCTTTATATATGGCGAAACCGTGACCATGGAGTCCGTGGGACGTTATTTGCGAGAAGTCATCGCCACCCATTTACCGGAAAACGTTGATAACTTAGCCCTTAATTTACGCACTGAACATATTACCACGCCGTTTTATCATTATACCCATGGGCTTAAAAAACATGATGGAAACTGTCAGCGTATTGCCCACGGACACAGATCCAAAATTGATATCCTGATTGATGGGGCGCATAGCGAAGCGCGTGAACAATATTGGGCTAATCGTTGGCAAGATATCTATATTGCGTCGACTGAAGATGAAATTACCCCTCAGCAACGTCGGGCTCAGGGCAATGTCCCCACTGATCAGCCTTATCGCAGCTTTGCCTATGTGGCTTCCCAAGGCTATTTCGAAATTTTACTGCCGGCGTCTTGCTGTGAAGTTATTACCACAGACTCTACCGTGGAATGTTTAACCCAGTTTATTTTTAACGAAGAAAAACAGACCCATCAATCGCATCATGTGAAGGTACTTGCTTATGAAGGGGTGGGAAAAGGAGCAATGATGTGCGATTAGGCTATGTTACCGTTTTGCTATTGTCACTATTACTTTCATTATCCACCGTTGCCCGGGGGCAAACCGATGATAGTCCACTGGTGTTAAACGGTAAATTTACCCAAGGCAGTTTGTTTCGTGGCCAACTGCCTGCAGGAAGTCAGGTTTGGCTTGATGGGCAAGAGCTCAACATCAATGGCCAAGGCAAGTTTGTTTTTGGTTTTGCCAGGCAAGCGTCCTTGTCCCATGTAGTAAGTTGGACATTACCCGATGGCACCACAGGCAAACGGCGTATTTCCTTGTCTGCTCGAGACTATGACATCCAGCGTATTGACGGGCTGGATTCTGCCATGGTTACGCCCCCAGAATCGACGTTAGCACGTATTCGTAACGACAGTGTCCGGGTAGCAAAAGCACGGGCTGAAATTTCTGATTTCGATGGGGTATTTACCGGGTTTATCTGGCCAGCAGAGGGACCAATTACCGGCGTCTATGGTAGCCAGCGTATACTTAACGGCAAGCCTAAAACGCCTCACTATGGCGTGGATGTCGGCGCGCCCACAGGGACGCCCGTGATAGCGCCTGCCGCAGGTAAGGTAACACTGGCAGAAGATTTATATTATAGCGGAAATACGGTGATCGTCGATCACGGTATGGGGGTGTTCTCCACCTTTTTACATCTCAGTGCCATGGCGGTAAAACCAGGACCACACCTGGATTGGCGTATCAATTTGGTTAAAACTCGGCTGGATCCTGCCTTATTGGTGCCAGAACGGTAGCGCTTTACACCGCGTAAAGCGTATTCAATGTGGATTAGCGAGCCTTGGGCACCGTTAGCCAGTCTGCAAACTTGTCCTCATCGTCAATGGTAAAGTAGCAGGCTTCTTCTCGCTTAGGTAGCACGGGTAATGCCAGATTTAATAACCGACCGTCTCGCAATACCGTGATAGGTAACGAGGACGCACTGGTCTGGTTTAATAGCCGTTGTAAAAGCACATCGTTAACTACCCATCCATCTAGTGCAATGATCCTGTCATTGACTTGTAAACCGGCTTGGCAGGCTGCGCTGTCTTCAAAAACCACTTGAACCGTGACGCCGGTCTCCGCATTTTTTATCATCGCCCCAAGGGGATGGATTTGGTATGCCGACGCAGGCGGCGTACCACCTTTATCCGTCAGACCATTTTTAGGGCGGGTGTGTAAACTGACACCAATATTACTTAACCAGTTTGATAAAGGCACATCACAGGTATCATAAACCACACTGTTTACAAAATCGGTGATATCAATATTAAATGTATTCTGACAAAGGGTTTCAATCACATGATCCGGCGTGCCGATTTCGTTTTTCCCATATTGTTCCCAAAGGGCCCGCATAAGATGGTCGAGGGTGATGTTATTGTGACTCTTTTCCCGAAGCAGTAAATCCAGGCCAAAGGCAATAATCCCGCCCTTGGTGTAATAACTCACAATATTATTGGGCGCACTGGCATCCTGTTTATAAAATTTCGTCCATGCATCAAAACTGGAGCTGGCCACGGATTGCTTTTTACGACCGGCACTTACATGCAGTCGGGTGAGGTTTTGTGCCACGATCTCTAGGTATTTTTGTGGGCTAATTAAGCCGGTTCTGGCTAATGTTAAATCATCATAAAAGCTGGTAAAGCCCTCATAAATCCATAACTGGGGCGTATAAACTTCTGTACTGAGATCGGGAGATAAAAACACCTGCGGACGCAAACGTTTCACGTGCCAGGTATGGAATAATTCATGACAGCATAAACTTAAAAAAGTGATGTATTGATCTGTACGTTTTCCGCCTTCCCGCTGTAAGGGTAAATCGAACCTAGGATAGAGCAGGGCAGTAGAACTACGGTGCTCTAGGCCACCAAAACCGGTGTCACTAAGTAGTGTCATAAACACATAACGCTGCACCGGGGCCGGCTCACCAAACAACTCAAGGTGGTGTTCACATACAGGGATCATATCCTGACAAATCCGCTGTGTGTTGATCGGCGTGTTGCCGCTATACAAGAAAACAAATTCCACACCATTGACAACAATGGCGTCGGTCACGCATTCGCCCATAAACAGCGGATGATCAATGAGTTCTTGATAATTGGCACTTACGTACTCATCGTCGTCATTGCTTGGCATACTGGTTTCAATTTGCCAGTGACTGAGGGTGTTAGGTAAGGAAATACGTAACTTACAGGGTAAGTCACTTAATTCCTGTACCTGAAGAAAGGCACTGGTACCGTTTATAAAGCCGTATTCATCGTTAAGATAGGCGGCGCGAACAGAAAGATCAAAGGCGTATACGGTGTACGACACAGTAACGGCGTTGCCTAGGCTTTCTATCTGCCATGTTTGCTTATCGGTTTTAGTGGTGGGCAAGGCCTGCCCATTACTGTCTGTTGCATCTAGCGTAATAATATTTTTGGCAAAATCCCGCACCATATAACTACCAGGGATCCAACTAGGTAGCGTTAATGTGAGGCTTTTTTGTTCTGTTGCGGGTATGGATAAGCTAACAGCGAATAGATGTGCTGCACAGGATTGTACAGACAGTGCATAATGCAGACAGTTCATTGGCGATCCAGTTAAAAAACACAGTTTATTATCATGCCGTAAAAATGGCCTTTTGTCAGTATGTGCAAAGTGTGGTTATACTGAGAACAGAAGACTTATCGGAACTATATATGTATGGCGAACAAGGAAACACCGGCGTTAAGTAAACAGGACATTGCTATTTTACAAACGCTGTCACCGGGAAGCGTGGTTGATTTGCAAATTGATACACCCACTGCGCCCCAACGATTAAAAACCTTTTATGTGGGTATGGATATTCCAAATGGGTTTATCTTCCAAGTGCCTAACAGCCACAAATGGGCCAACATACGGGACCAACTTGTCACAGGAAACAGTGTGGTTGTACGCTTTGTGATCGAAGGGGAAATTGGTCAGATTGTTGCGTTTAAAGTGGGTATTTTAAAATGCTTCAGTAAGCCGATTAGTATTCTTATTACCGACTTTCCAACGGTGCTTCAAAGCCGGGGACTACGGGCAGAAAAACGCTCTCAGCCCGGAATTCCTGTCAGTGTCATCTTGGATAATGAAGAAAAATCCACCGCTTCGGGCAAACTGAAGGGGTTGATAGTGGATGTTTCTAAAAAGGGCTGCAAACTCGCGGTTAAAAAAGCATCAAGCGATGCGGCATTGAGCGTTAACAAAAAAATAACATTGGGCTGTAAACTTGACGGGGAAAGCATTAGGATAGAGGCATTAGTAAAAAATATCACCGAAGACAAAGATTATCGCTACCATGGTATTCAGTTTATGGATGAGCAGGATTCGGTGGATGTCATGATGGAACGACATATTTTACTCGGCTAACTATAATTACCTTTTACAAGGTATATAACAATCGCACACCGGGATCACTGATGAGACAAATTGAGCGCCTTTTAACGCTATATGGTGAAAGTCACCAAAATAGAACCAATATTGCAATTCATGCGGTAGCCGTTCCTGCCATTTATCTTGTCAGCCTGGGTTTATTATGGAGTTTGCCGGTTCCTGAGATCTTAACGCAAACGGATGTTACCTGGGCACATATCTTAGTGTTGCCCGTTTTATATTACTACTTTCGACTCTCTGGCCCTATCGGCGCGGCCATGACCTTACTCACTATTGGTTGCTTTACCGTTATTGAGCTTATCGCGCTTTCTCCCATCGCGGTCTGGCAATGCTGCCTGTTCTTATTTGTTGTGATGTGGATTTTGCAATTTGTTGGGCACAAAATTGAAGGTAAGAAGCCGTCATTTTTTGATGATATTCGATTTCTTTTAGTCGGCCCAGCGTGGTGGTGGACACATTGGTTAAAACGCCTCAATATCGGCTATTAGGGTGTTCTTTAAAACGGTTAGCTGCGACCAGCCGTATACGATGCACGACTAAGTTGGACACGTCTCCTCTTGAACTGCGTATAATTAATTTACTATTTGATTTTACGGTATATATGTGACTCGTTGGCAAAAGATCTATGAAAGTAACGAACGTCTTTTCTGGACGCTCCATAGTGGGGGGTGGGCTGGTTTTGCGTTAGTTTATTATATTGGATCATTTCTTCATGATGTTCGTCCTATCTGGGTGTTTATTATCATGCTTAACGCGTATGCAGGATGGTTACTGACTATTCCTCTGCGTTACGTGTTTCGCTGGGCAAGAACCTTATCACCTTTAAAAATGATCGTGGTGGTGGTTTTAGCCTGTTATCTCGTCGCCCTGGTATGGGCAGTGGTTAAAAATATTAATTACTGGGAAATTTATAAGCACGGTTATCGACCCGATGCCTGGTACTTATATTTTACCAATACCATTAATTCACTCATTATGGTGGGGTGCTGGAGTGGCGTCTATTTTGGTATTAAAAACTTCCAGATGTTGCAGAAAGAAAAGCAAAATGCGTTAAAAGCAAGTACTATGGCTCACCAAGCACACATTAAAATGCTTCGGTATCAGCTAAACCCACACTTTTTGTTTAATACTCTCAATGCGATTTCGACGCTTATTTTGCTCAAGGAAAATGATATCGCAGAAGCCATGGTTTCCAGGCTGAGCGATTTCTTACGCTATTCGTTGGATAATGATCCAATAAAACGGGTGTCGTTAGGCGAGGAAATAAAAGTGCTTCGTCTCTACCTTGAAATAGAAAGGTGAGGTTTGATGACAGATTAGAGGTGGTGTGGGATATCGAAGACAAGTGCGAGGCCGCCCTTGTGCCCAGCATGATTTTGCAGCCGCTTATTGAAAATGCCATAAAACACGCCATTTCTAAAATGGAAGACGGTGGGCAGATTTGTATAACGGCACGTCAATTTGGTAATGATCTACTCATCGACGTGGCGGATAATGGCCCAGGAGCTGAAATCAAAGATGGACAGCTGCGCCGTGAAAACGGGGTGGGTTTAGTTAACATTAAGGAACGTTTGCAATCGCTGTATCAACGAAATTTTGCATTTTCAGTTGAACATAATCAGCCCTCCGGTGTGAGGATCCGATTGCGCATCCCTTACGAAGTAAAAGACGTTTAACATGAATGAACTAAAGATTAAAACCATCGTTGTGGACGATGAGCCATTAGCAAGAAAAGGGTTGCGTGCGCGATTAGAACGTCACCCCGATATCGAAATCATTGCCGAATGCCAAAATGGTCTGGATGCAGTGAATACTATTTCGAAAAACCGCCCAGATCTGGTTTTTCTTGATATTCAAATGCCGGGATTAAATGGCTTTCAGGTGATCCATAAACTCCGTGAGCTTAATCAGCCCATTCCCATGATTGTGTTTGTCACCGCCTATGACAGTTATGCCATTAAGGCGTTTGATATTCATGCGGTGGACTACTTATTAAAACCTGCCGATGACAATCGCCTTGCCGCTGCTCTCGATAAGGTTCGCGAGTATTGTGTTAATCAGCATCAGGACGAACAATCTCGCAAACTCGTGAATCTGGTGGCGGAATTAACCGGTGACGATTGTGAAGAAATCCTTCGAAAACTTGCCAGCGGTGAAAGTATCCAGACCAATCCCTATCCGGAAGTGTTGGCCATTAAAGATGGCTCAGAAGTCACCCGAGTGGCCGTTCAGGACATTCAATGGATTGATGCCGCAGGGGATTACATGTGTGTTCACGCCCTTGATGGCATGCATATTATGCGTAAGACCATGAAAGAGTTAGAGCAGGAGCTCAATCCGCAATGGTTTGTACGTGTACACCGTTCAGCCATCGCGAACATACGTTTTGTGAAGAAGTTAGTGAGTCACATTAGTGGCGAATATCATCTTATATTACAAAATGATACCGAACTTAAAGTGAGTCGTAGTCACCGCGATAAGGTCAAGGCCGCAATGAAAATGTAGTGTAGCCTTGAAGCCGGACGGGATGCCGGCTTTGGGTTACGCGTAACGGTTATTC
>NZ_JBAHZB010000085.1:1552-15103 GCF_036697315.1 Alteromonas sp. 14N.309.X.WAT.G.H12 | reverse complement strand
ACCCGCGCAATTTAGACATAGATGGATAGGGCCAAAAGTGGTTTGTACTTCACGAAGGGCGTTTTGTACCTCTTCTGCTTCTCTCACATCCACCTTGATGAATTTAGCCCTGTTGCTATTTAGGGCGGCAATACTTTGATGCCCTTGTTCTTCACTGATATCCAGCAAAGCCACATTGGCGCCTTTGCTAATTAGAAATTGGGCGGTGGAGAAGCCCAATCCAGACGCACCGCCAGTAATGACGGCGGTTGAATGTGTTAGATCCATTGTTTTTACCTGCTACCTTTACGTTAACGTAAGTGTAACCGGCGCGCGAAAATTAACAAGACGATTGCTAATGGACGGCGTGAAAAAAGATCTATTGCTTTGGCAACTGTATTTTACGTTCTTCTGTGGGACGGAAAATAACCAGCATATGGCCAATTACCTGCACTTTCACAGATTGGGTTTCACGAATGATGGCATCCATGATCAATACTTTTTCTTCTTTGTCGTCGGTGGGTACCTTAACTTTTATGAGTTCATGATGATTAAGTGCACTGTCGATCTCGGCTACAACCCCCTCTGTAAGGCCATTTGCGCCAAGTTGTACCACAGGTTTAATCGAGTGGGCCAAGCCCTTTAAAAATTGTTTTTGTTTATTTGAAAGTTTCATTTATCCGTATTTCTTACAATTAAAATAACGTTATACCTTGAAATAACGTATTCTAACGCCATCTTCGAAACAATCCTAATGACAATGTGTTGGAATGACAAAAAAGAAACATTCAGCCAGTTCTAAACGCTGGTTAAAAGAACATTTTGATGACCATTACGTCCAGCAAGCGCAAAAGCAAGGCTGGCGATCCCGTGCGGTTTTTAAACTGGAAGAGATTCAGAATAAGGACCGATTGATGAAACCCGGTATGACCGTGGTGGATCTTGGTGCTGCGCCGGGAGGCTGGTCCCAACTGGCGTCTCAACTGGTGGGCGATAAAGGGCAGGTTATCGCATGCGATATTTTAGCTATGGATCCCATCGTTGGCGTAGATTTTCTTCAAGGGGATTTTCGTGATGAAGCGGTGCTGGAAACATTATTGAACAGAATCGACGGAAAAACCGTAGATATTGTGTTGTCTGATATGGCGCCGAATATGAGTGGTAATAACTCTGTAGACCAAAGTCGGTCGATGTATTTGTGTGAATTAGCCTTGGATATGTGTCATCAGGTACTGAAACCAAATGGCAGTTTTGTTATCAAAGTATTTCAGGGAGAAGGGTTTGACGAGTACTTCAGGGCATTGCGTGATGCCTTTTCTAGTATCAAAACCCGTAAACCTGATTCGTCACGAGCGCGATCACGAGAGGTGTATTTGGTGGCTACTGGGTACAAAGTGTAGTACGCTGTAGTGTGACGAAGTATGGAATGCATTTCGAACGGAATTAAATAGAGTGCAAACAGTTTAAAAGAAATTGTCTGCTTCCCGTGGAATGGAAAGGCAAATTGTTGTCATCGAATCCCGGATTTTCCGGTTTTATTAGAGGTTAGTAGCTTGAGCGATATGGCAAAAAATTTAATCTTATGGTTAGTCATCGCCGTTGTGTTGATGTCGGTATTCCAGAGTTTTTCTCCGGGAGAATCTACACGCACGCAAACGGACTATACAACATTCCTGAAAGAAGCTAATCAGGGTAACGTCCGGGAAGTTCGCATTGATAGCGATGCCCGTGAGATTCGTGGTACCCGACGAAACGGGGAGTCCTTTGTGACATATATTCCCTATTTCGATGATCAATTGATTTCTGATTTAGTTAAGAAAGATGTGCGTATCTTGGGCGAGCCGCCTGAGAAACCGTCAATTCTTACATCTATCTTTATTTCGTGGTTCCCCATGTTGCTGCTCATCGCAGTCTGGATTTTCTTTATGCGACAAATGCAGGGCGGCGGTGGCCGTGGTGCCATGTCCTTTGGAAAAAGCAAAGCACGACTGTTAGGTGAAGACCAAATTAAAACCACCTTTGCCGATGTGGCAGGTTGTGACGAAGCAAAAGAAGACGTCTCTGAATTAGTCGACTTCTTGCGGGACCCGTCAAAATTCCAAAAATTAGGCGGTAAAATTCCTAAAGGTGTTCTCATGGTAGGCCCTCCTGGTACAGGTAAAACCTTACTTGCCAAGGCCATTGCCGGCGAAGCGAAAGTGCCATTTTTCACCATATCGGGTTCTGATTTTGTGGAAATGTTTGTGGGCGTGGGTGCATCTCGGGTGCGTGACATGTTCGAACAAGCGAAAAAGGCCGCACCTTGTATCATCTTTATCGATGAAATCGATGCCGTAGGTCGCCAACGTGGTGCAGGTTTAGGCGGTGGTCACGATGAACGTGAGCAAACCCTTAACCAGATGTTGGTGGAAATGGATGGCTTCGAAGGTCATGAAGGGATTATTGTTATTGCCGCTACCAACCGCCCTGATGTACTTGATCCTGCGTTATTACGTCCAGGTCGTTTTGACCGTCAGGTTGTGGTCGGTTTACCGGATATACGTGGTCGTGAACAGATTCTAAAAGTGCATATGCGTAAAGTGCCAATTGCCGATAATGTAGAAGCATCTGTTATTGCCCGTGGTACACCAGGCTTTTCCGGCGCTGACTTAGCGAACCTAGTTAATGAAGCTGCGTTGTTTGCAGCGCGGGCGAACAAACGCGTAGTCGCAATGGAAGAGTTTGATAAGGCCAAAGATAAAATCATGATGGGCGCAGAGCGCAAATCTATGGTGATGTCTGAAGATGAAAAGGCAATGACAGCCTACCACGAGGCGGGCCACGCCATCGTAGGTCGTATGGTGCCAGAGCATGATCCTGTTTATAAGGTTTCTATTATTCCCCGTGGTCGCGCCCTTGGCGTAACAATGTATTTACCAGAGCAAGACCGGGTTAGTCATTCCAAACAGCATTTAGAAAGTATGATTTCGAGCTTGTTTGGTGGACGTATCGCAGAGCAAATCATCTTTGGTGACGACAAGGTAACTACGGGCGCATCGAATGATATTGAACGAGCGACGGAAATTGCCCGTAAAATGGTAACCCAGTGGGGACTTTCCAGTAAAATGGGCCCCATGTTGTACGCAGAAGATGAAGGGGAAGTGTTCCTCGGTAAATCTATGTCTAAAGCGTCAAATATGTCTGATGATACGGCTCGTGCCATTGATGCTGAAATCAAAGCGATTATCGATACTAACTACGAGCGAGCACACCAAATACTCGAAGAAAATATCGATATTTTGCATTCGATGAAAGATGCATTGATGAAATATGAAACCATCGATGCTAAGCAAATTGATGATTTGATGGCAAGACGGGAAGTCCGCCCACCTGCGGATTGGGACGACCGTGCACCGAAAGGTGACAATAACCCACCGGGCGGTAAGCCCAGTCGTGAAGGCGAAATCAAGGACGATGGCATTGACAAGCCATCCGTAGGTAAGCCAGGCGACCTGCCAAGTTAACAAAAAAATAAAACGCCAGCTTAAGCTGGCGTTTTTAATTCTGCTTTGATCATTCAATTGTTATTAATAATGACAGATATACGTTATGCACTTTAAACATACTGAAGTAGATCTTTTGACTGCCCAAGTAATGGGTATACTCAATGTGACACCAGATTCGTTTTCTGACGGTGGCCAACATAATACGTTGGAAAAGGCGTTAGAAAAGGCGACCCAAATGGTAAATGCCGGTGCCACTTTTATTGACGTCGGCGGTGAATCAACACGCCCGGGTGCGCCAGAAATCAGTGAGCAGGAAGAGTTAGACCGGGTGATCCCGGTGATTGAGCGTCTTTCAGGCACACTCGATTGTGTGTTATCTGTTGATACCAGTAAGGCGGCAGTCATGCGTGAAGCGGTATCGGCTGGCGCAGGACTTATTAACGACGTAAGGGCACTGCAACTACCCGGCGCATTGAGTGCGGCGGCTGAAGCCCAGGTACCGGTTTGTCTTATGCATATGAAAGGCGAACCTACCACTATGCAAGAGGCGCCGTCTTATGAGGATGTGGCAGACGAAGTCATCAATTTTCTGCTGGCGCGGGTGGATGACTGCATACAAGCCGGAATAGCAGAAGACAGTATTTTGCTCGATCCTGGGTTCGGTTTTGGTAAAACCCTGGATCACAACTATCAATTGTTGGCAGAGCTGGGACGGGTAAAGCATTTAGGTTATCCATTATTGGTAGGTATGTCCCGTAAATCTATGATTGGTGCGCTAACAGGAAAGCCTGTTGATGGGCGTTTAGCAGGGAGTATTGCATTGGCCACCCTCAGTGCGCACATGGGGGCGAAGATAATTCGTGTACATGATGTGGATGAGACGGTGGATGCAATAAAAATTGTGACTAAAATTCAACAAATAAAAGAAACAGTTCAAGGAGCCTGAAATGGGTCAGCGCAAATTTTTTGGTACAGACGGCATTCGAGGAAAAGTAGGCGAGAGCGCCATACATCCCGAATTTGTGACCAAACTGGGCTGGGCTGCCGGAAAAGTTCTGGCAGGTCATGGTACGAACAAGGTACTTATTGGAAAAGATACACGTATTTCGGGTTATATGCTGGAGTCGGCGTTAGAAGCGGGTTTATCGGCAGCAGGCATTAATATAGGTTTGCTCGGTCCCATGCCGACGCCCGCCATTGCCTATCTTACAAAAACCTTTCGTTCTGAAGCCGGTATAGTTATCTCCGCGTCCCATAATCCTTATTACGATAACGGGATTAAGTTTTTCTCCGCAGACGGGTATAAACTGGATGATGATATCGAGTTAGCCATTGAATCCATGTTGGAAGAGCCCATGACCTGTGTGGCGTCTAACAAATTAGGGAAGGCCTCTCGTATTAACGATGCCGCAGGACGTTACATTGAATTTTGTAAAGGCTCATTTCCGTCTGATTTGTCGTTAAAGGGCCTGAAGATCGTGGTGGACTGTGCCCATGGTGCAACCTATCACATCGCCCCGAATGTGCTGTCTGAATTGGGTGCAGATGTTATTGAAATTGGTACCTCCCCTGATGGTTTAAATATCAATGATAACGTCGGCGCTACATCGATGAAAGCCACCGTAGACAAGGTATTAGAAACCGGCGCAGACATGGGCTTTGCCCTTGACGGTGACGGCGATAGAATTATGTTGGTTGACCACCTTGGCAATGTGCTGGACGGCGACCAAATCTTGTATATTGTGGCCCGTGACGCCCTCAAGTCTGGCAGATTATCTGGCGGTGTTGTGGGAACGCTCATGAGTAATTTAGGGCTGGAAGTGGGATTAAGTAAACTGGGGATCCCTTTTGCTAGAAGTGCGGTAGGGGATCGCTATGTTATGGAATTGCTACAGCAAAAAGGCTGGGCTATTGGCGGTGAAAACAGTGGTCACATCTTGAATTTAAACCTTGCTTCAACCGGTGATGGTATTGTGGCAGGGCTGCAAGTGATCACTGCCATGTTGCGGGCGGGCATGAGTTTGCATGAGCTGAGTGGCGGGTTTGAAATTTTCCCTCAGTCGTTGATTAATGTTCGCTACGATGACAGTTCGGGTAATCCTCTTGACAGTGACGAGGTCAAAATAGCGGCAAAAGAAGCGGAGTCAGCGTTGGGTAAAGCAGGCCGGGTGTTATTGCGTAAAAGTGGTACTGAACCGCTGATTCGGGTTATGGTAGAGTCTGATGATGAGTCGCTTTCACTAAAATGGGCCGAATTTATCGCCGACGCTGTACGTAAAGTGGCCAATTAGTTGATTCGTTTAAAATAAAGTAATTAGGGGGCTTGTATATTATGATTGGAATCGTTAATATCACGCCCGCTTCAGTACAGGGTTGAGACTGACGTGAATACAGGAAAGCGAAATTACCTGGTTGCAGGTAACTGGAAAATGAACGGAAGCCGTTCTTTAGTCAACGAATTTATCGACGCTTTTAGCGGTGTCAAATTTAATCATGTTGACGTGGCATTGTGTCCACCTTCTCTATATATTCCGGCTTTTAGCGGAAAAGGTATAGCAATTGGTGCGCAAGATGTTAGCCATTGTGACAATGGTGCCCACACCGGCGATTTATCGGTGTCCATGTTAACGGAATTTGACTGTAAATACTGTATTGTTGGTCACTCTGAACGCAGAGAAGACCATGGCGAATCAAGCCGAACTGTGGCAGAAAAAGCCCGTAAAGTTATTGAAGCGGGTTTGATACCTATTATTTGTTGTGGTGAGCCATTATCCGTTCGTGAAAATGGTAATGTTAATGAGTTTGTTGAATCTCAGTTGCAAGCGATTTTCGACCTTATTGACGTGAAGAATCTACAGAATGCTGTCATTGCTTACGAGCCAATATGGGCCATAGGCACAGGAAAAACGGCATCACCACAAGAAGCCCAGGATGTTCATGGGTTTATTCGTAGTTACGTTGCAACAAAGGATGCTTCATTGGCAGCTCGCATACAGATTTTGTATGGCGGCAGTGTGAAGCCAGATAATGCCAAAGAGTTATTTGCTCAGCCCGATATCGATGGTGGATTGATAGGCGGCGCGAGTCTCAAGGCGAAAGATTTTATTTCAATTTGCCAAGCGGCATCTTGACGAGGTTATTATGTTATACGAAGTGCTTTTAGTCGCTTACCTGATTGTTGCCATAATGCTTATTGGTTTTGTATTAATCCAACAAGGTAAAGGCGCCAACATGGGTGCATCTTTCGGTGGCGGTGGCTCTAACACTGTTTTCGGTTCCAGTGGTTCAGGGAACTTTATGACAAAAACAACAGCAACTCTTGCTACCTTGTTTTTTGTATTAAGTTTATTCCTTGGTAATATCACAGCGAACAAAGAAAAAGCAGTGGATGAGTGGCAGGAACTTGAAGTTCCCGTTGAACCAGCGTCTACGCCAGCAACTGACGATGTACCTGTATCTGAACAATCAGATGTACCGGTAGCTCAGGAAAGTGACGTACCTGCAGAGCAATCTCAGGAACCACAGGATGATATTCCTAACTAAAAACAGTTTTGCGGAAGTGGTGGAATTGGTAGACACGCCATCTTGAGGGGGTGGTGACTTCGGTCGTGCGGGTTCAAGTCCCGCTTTCCGCACCAAATTGAATGAAGGCTACAACTTTATGAGTTGTAGCCTTTTTAGTTGTAGCCTTTTTGGTTTCTGCATTAGCAAAGGGTATACCTCCTTACGATGAGGGCATGAGATCTTACTTGGTCGGTGATTAATCCGTTAAAAGTGGCTAAAACCGCAAGTTTGCATCATACTTGCTTTACTTTAAGGGAACTGACTAAAAAGGGGAAATTTATGGATATCTTACGCATTATTTTGTCAATTTTACTACCGCCGTTAGGCGTATTTTTACAAGTGGGTATTGGCGTTCAATTCTGGATCAATATAGTGCTTACCTTATTCGGCTATATTCCGGGTATTGTTCATGCGGTATATATCATAGCAACACGCTAAGCCAAACGGATGGCTGCCTTATAGGCAGCCTCTAATTTCATTTTATTCCTGTCATCATTAGCGTGTGTCAGCGCTATCTGAAAAATATTGTCTGCTTGTTTGTTCAGCACCTTTTGTTGCAAAGGTGCAACCTGGCGCTGAATTTTGTCGATACAATAGAGCAAGTAAACCATTACCGCGGTATGGGTTGCCCCTGCGGCACTGATCTCACAAAATGCTTTATCCACAATACTGGCAAAACTACCGGTTTTTCTTAAAATCCAAATATTGGTTTGGGTATGGATCAGAGCGGAAGGCGGAAATTCCTTACCGGCTAAATGAATGCAAGCCGACGTCAGTCTGTCAGCACTGGTTCGCGCGGTTTCTGGATCATTGATACCTGGGGAGAGCGCCCGCAGGGCGATGTCTACCAACTGGGAAAGTGAAAATTCAGGATCTTGTATGGCACTGCGTTGTTCGCCTAAAAATATATGGCGCTGATAGGCATCAAACCCTTCGTTCGTTAGCGGATGTACACTATGAATTGTCATTACGGTGTCGTTTAACGTGACATAATCGCCGCCTCTTACATGGATCTCTATTCCCGTGACATAGGTTCTTGGAAACATCATGAGTCCTTCATAATCCACCGCCTTGACGTAACCACTTTGGTTGGGTGAAATCTGCGTGGTATAGGGGCCAGTTTTGATCATGTCTGGGCTTATGGCTTTAATCGCTCCTATGTTGTTTTGAGCAGGGAAAAGGCTGTCGATGTGATAAATGGCGGCTTGATAGCAGCGTTCTATGATCTTATCTGCCTGAATAAAAGTCGCGATGTGGTGGATAAAATAAATAAGCAGTAAGGTGTCGATAATACCCAAAAACAACACGATAAACGCATAGAGGGAAACGACAAAAAGGCCTGTTTCTTCAACGCCTAAACGGTGTATGGTCAATAGACAAAAAACAAAGGTGGAGGTTAAGGCGCCAAGTACGCATTGGGTCCCCCGATCATCCATAAAGGTTTGAATGAGACGAGGACCAAACTGCTTTGAGGCCATGGTCAGTGACACTAATGTCATGGAAAAGGCGATGCTGGTTGCGGTGATGGTGGCAGTGGCAACGGTGGATGTGAGTTGGACCGCCGACTGAGGAGGGATTGACCAGCCCCAAAGTGGTGATGAAATATCAGCAAAAAACCAGGCTACGAAGAGATACAGGCTACTCCCAATGATAACTGACGGTACAATCATGCAGGCTGGAATAAACCAATAACTTACCCGTAGTTTTTCCCAAAAGGTTTGTAAAAACGTGGCCGTTGTAATGAGTAATTTGTTCACCTTTGATCTCAATTTGTTGGTGTGGGTTGTTAACTATGGTCTTGGGTTCCGAAGGACTCGTCTTGCGAGGTTAAGACCTGTAAATTTTGCTTCGTTATGGCAACGTGAATTTCCTTTGCTTCACGAATTTCACCATCGACGGCATAGGGCGTTTTTTTATCCAGCGTAATCTCAATAGTTTGCGCCTGTTTGTAGTAGATCCGTTTTGATGCTTGTTTGGTTTGCTTATCTGCCAATACTAATTCTGCGAGGGAAAGTAACTGACTGTCTTCATCCTGTTGAGGGTGCAGCCAGGTAATATCCGCCTTGCCGTCGGTGATATTCGGTTGTTCTCCGCCCTGGGCCAGAGCTGTGGTGATGGGGGCGGCATTGGCAATAACAAAACTTGGGGTGGTTATTTCGTGTACTTGTTCTTCATCATCAAAAGAGACCTTAAGTGACATGGCGTTATTGACAGACAGGGCCTTCCACAGGCCTCGTAAATAGGCAAATTGCCCCCCTTCATTTTTTTCATCGCGATCGGCTGAGGCAATCATTTGCTGCTCAAAGCCTAAAGCCACCACCATTAAAACCAGTTCATCATTACAGGTTGCGGTATCCATGGTTGTTTTATGCCCCATAGTAATAATGTCGCAGGCGGTTTGTATGGGAAGCAGACGGCTACGGTATCCATGCAGTACCTGACTGAGGGCATTGGCTGTGCCTAGGGGAATAACGGCCAGTGTTTTATTATCATTCACACACACACTGGCGACTTCCGTTACAGTGCCATCACCGCCACAAGCCACGAGTACATCTGCACCATCTTCTACCGCAGTCAAGGCACGTTGTTTAGCACTAATGTTTTGGGTCGTTTCTAATACCGTGACCCGAAAGTGAGGATTAAGAAACCCAAGGATCTGTTTTTTTTCTTCTTGCCATTTACCGCCTCCGGCGACAGGGTTTGCAATTACCGCCAACGACTGGGTCAGCCTTATACGGCCACCGTGTTTGATTTTAGTTAGTGCGGCAAGTTGTTTTTTATTTAGTCGGGCTGTACTTCGAATACTTTGTATTTGGCTCATGGCTTCCTGGATTGAAAGGGTTTTATCTATCGCCAATAAATAAGCTGCCACAATTAAAACCGAACGACCGCGACCAAGGGCGCAATGCACAACGACTTTTCGGTCATCCCGTATCTGCTGATCGATCCAATTAATGGCGGTGTTGAGTTGTTCTGGTGTGGGGCTGGTATGGTCAAGAATAGGAACATTTAAATATTGGCAATCCATTTGTTGGGCCGACCAGTCCAGCGCGTCAAATTCAGCGGTGACATCAACAATAGCACTGACGCCTTGCTGTTTGAGGGTGTCAACATCGTGGGTAGATAGCCGGCAGGCAAGATACAAACTGGGCTTAATTTGCTGGATGGGCGGTACCTTGTCATGTTTACGCGCCCAACTGTTATAGGCACCGGTGCCGAGTAGAAAGGGGATGAAAATCCAGCGAATATAAACGGGGATAGTGCCGTCTTTGCGTTTTCTAAATAGGCTGGGGTAGTTAAAAATATAGGCAAAAGATACTGCAGATAACGAAAAAAATACCCATCCGAGTAATATTTTTAATGGCCAATAGGGCACAAACCAAGTGGCGATTGCGGCAATGATAGCGCCTAAAAGGTAGTACTTGACCATCTTCACTCGTATTTCTCCCTGTTATTCGGTCATTTTCTTGAACTAAGTAATGAATTTGCCGTACCTATTCATTCAATACGGTTTAAATCGAAACTGGATTGCTTTGTTCGATATTAAATGGCCCTTTTAGGTGAACAGTGTGAACACAAGATGGAAAAGTATTCTATTGAATTTCATCTGGTTTCAGACGATTTGGTTTTGTGTAGTTTTGTTTCAAAACCAGTTTGTTTGGCTGGCGATTTTGCTCATCCTTGGATACGTTGCCATCATGCCCTTTCGCCAAGTAAACATGTTATTTGGTGTCGCAATGGCGTTTTACGGCACCTTTGTCGACGGTACGATGGCAGCATGGGGATTTTATGAATTTACACCCCATGGGCGATTTTTGATCCCAATGTGGCTAGTGGTTCTTTGGGTGGCATTCGGGTTTATGCTGCGGGTGAGCTTAACCTACTTACGGGGGCGTTATTTATTAGCATCCATTCTTGGAGCGGTGTCTGGTCCGTTGAGTTACTTCGCCGCCGCCAAATTAGGTGCGGTAAGCTTTCCTCTATCTCTTGTGCTTACCGGGCTGATGATTGGCGCTTGGTGGGCGATAACAGTGCCACTTTGGCTACGTATCGATTTATGGCTAAGCACCCGTATTGAACAGGTTCGTTTAAAATAAATGTGGGGTGAATAATGACATCAACGGTATTGGTTACGGGCGGAAATCGAGGTATTGGACGGGAAATTGTACGCGGTTACGCCCAGCAAGGTTTAAAAGTGTTGCTAGGTTGCAGAAATGAAGACGAAGGGCTGGAAGCGAAAAAAGACATGGTAGGTGGCGATGTACATGTCATCACCCTGGATCTTAACAACGAACAACAACTGATAGAAAGCGTGACCCGGGCACAAGCCGTGTACGGCGATATCGATATATTAATAAACAATGCCGGTTTTTTAACCGAGCATAATTGGCAAAGCGTCACCACTGAGGATATGCAACATGCAATGCAGGTACATGTGTACGGGCCGCTAAGTCTTATTCAGCAAGTGTTACCGGCAATGATAGAAAACAATTATGGACGTATTGTTAATGTGTCATCTACCTACGGGGCTTTTGACCAAGAGATTAATGGGCCCATTGCGTATTCTATTAGTAAGGCGGCGTTAAATGCCCTCACTGTGAATATTGCACAAGACGTGGATAAGACAAACGTAAAAATCAATGCAATGAGCCCAGGTTGGGTTCACACGCGTTTAGGGGGGAAGGATGCTTCGCGTACCCCTCAAAAGGGGGCGGAAACCGCAATCTGGCTAGGGTTACTCGACAAGGATGGACCTACAGGAACATTCTTTAAAGACAAACAAATCTTATCTTGGTAAAACCGGCATCCTTAAAAACGGGCTATGGGAAAACCTCCATAACCCGTGAGGGTTATTGGATTGCTGCGATGACTTTGTTGCTGAGGGTGGACAAGGTGTTACGAACCTCAGTCACAGATTGATCCTGTTTTAAATTGACCACAAGGGCATATTTACCGCGACGAATAGCTGAACGCACGGTTTGTACAATAGCATCCCGGTCGGGTCGTAAACCGATCAATCCAGCTACAAAAAGGCCGATAAATAAGCCGGGGCTAATTAGCGCAATATAGGTGAACAGCGGGTTATTTTGCGTTAAGGCAGGCCCGATATTTACAAGCACAAAGGCGAAGAGTAATCCGGTGGCAATACCGGCAGCACCTAAAATTAGGTGTGAATGCCACAAGTGCTTGCCAACCTTATCACTGGCCTTTTCTAGTTTGGCATTAAACTCCTGATCATGGGGATGGATAAGGGTTAATTGCTGTGGTGACAGATTGGTTTGTGCTTTAAGTGTAGCAATACTCTTTGCTGCTTGCGGCTCATCGTCAAAAATGGCGGCCAACTGGGACTGTTTTGCTCCGACGATCGCATCAAGTGTTGCTGTTGAAATATCATTCATAGGTCACCCGTTCGTTTTACCTAGGCTCACCGCACTTTTATGCTGGAGTATTCCTTTTAAGCCTTGGTATTGGAGTAAGAAGATACCCTGAATATTCAAAATGTATACCGTGATATTATCTATATGATAATAAACGTATTTATTTTTTAAGGGTGGGAGAATAGGGGAAATCGATGCTACTGATCCTGCAGTATTTTCCGGTCTACTGCAAAATATTCTTACTATACGCAGGGTCGATATGAAGCCGAAAAAGCGTATTAGTCTAATGCTACCGGTTGTCTTTACCCACTATGGTGTCTATCACCCCTGAATTGAGCCAGTTTAGTCGGGAATAGCAGGGAAATTACCTTCACCCGAAGTCAATATTATCTGAAAGCCCCCCGGCATCACCTTGTTTCCTCACCAGAGGTCAGCGCGTAGCAATGAGGTAGAAAAATGATTCATCGGCGATCTTTTCTCTTTCTTTAATCGTACTTTACACGAATGAATGTATCCATAACTCTTACAAAGTTAGATTCATGTGTAACTATTCACAAGATCGCTAACTTTATTCGAAAGTATTAAAAAGGTGTGATTTATTATCTTTTTAGTACAAATTGTGATTTTGTAACATCATGATTAAAAAGAATTTTAATTGGTGTTTTACGCCATTTCTGAGATTCACACCATAACGTGAAGAAAATGAAGCTGAAAGGCCGTAAAGGTGGGTTAGCCGAAACCCACCTTGAAAAATATGATTAGATGTTGATATAATTAGAACTCAAATTAATAGAGTGAAAATAAAAGGCGCAAATGAGCGCCTTTTATTTATGTTTTAAAAAAATCGGGAGTGCATTAGTTTTTATGCAATTTGAAGGTTACATATCGTTAGGCATTTATTTTGTTGCCATGCTAGGCATAGGGTTATTTGCCTATCGCCAGTCAACCAGTGATATTTCCGGATATATTCTTGGCGGCCGTCAGGTCAGCCCCCAGGTCACCGCCTTGTCTGCGGGGGCATCGGATATGAGTGGGTGGATGTTAATGGGCTTACCCGGCGCCATGTTTGTTGCTGGTTTTGATGCGCTTTATATTGCGGTTGGTCTGCTAATTGGGGCATTAGCCAATTATCTTCTTGTTGCACC
>NZ_JBAHZB010000085.1:0-1542 GCF_036697315.1 Alteromonas sp. 14N.309.X.WAT.G.H12 | reverse complement strand
ATCTAACGCCACCGTAAGAATGGTGTCAGCGGCAATTATCGTTTTGTTTTTTACCCTCTATACGTCGGCAGGATTAGTCGCTGGCGGTAAGCTATTTGAAAGTGCCTTTAATGTGCAATATCAATGGGGTCTCATTATTACGCTGGCTGTGGTGGTCTCCTATACCTTGCTGGGCGGTTTTCTCGCGGTGAGCATGACGGATTTTGTACAAGGTTGCATTATGTTCGTGGCGCTTGTTTTGGTGCCGGTGGTGGCCTTTAGCGAATTTGATAGTGTCAATCAGATGACCAGCGCTGCCTATACCTCAATTCCTAGCTTACCAGAATCGTGGGAAACGGTTTCAGTCATAGGCTTGGTGTCGAGTTTAGCCTGGGGACTGGGCTATTTTGGTCAACCTCATATCATTGTCCGGTTTATGGCGATTCGGTCTGTTAAATCTATTTCCACTGCCCGAAATATCGGTATGTCATGGATGCTTGTGACCATCGTTGGCGCGTTAGCCACAGGTTTTGTGGGCATCGCTTATGCCAATCAGTTCGGACTTAAGGTGGATGATCCTGAAACCATATTCATTGTATTTTCACAGCTGTTGTTTCATCCATTAATCAGTGGCTTTTTAATGGCAGCCATTTTAGCCGCCATTATGAGTACCATTTCATCCCAATTACTGGTCTCGGCCAGTTCGCTAACGGAAGATATTTACGGGGTGTTATCGAAAAATAGTAAAGAAGGCGAGTCAACGGTGAACATCGGTCGTCTAGGTGTTGGCGGCGTGGCACTGGCGGCGTTGGTGTTAGCGTGGGATTCTTCCAACACCATACTGTCCTTAGTTAGTAACGCCTGGGCGGGCTTTGGTGCGGCGTTTGGTCCACTGGTGTTAGCTTGCTTGTATAAAAAAGATCTTACCCATAACGCCGCGTTGGCGGGCATCGTCAGCGGTGCGGTAACGGTATTATTTTGGATTTATGCGCCTGTTCTTGAGAACGGCGAGACACTCAGTAGTGTCGTTTATGAAATTATCCCCGGTTTTATTGTTAGTTCCATGACCTTGTGGCTTGTCTCGGCATGTAGCCAGGCGCCATCTTCGGAAGTTCAGGCGATGTTCAGTGAAACTAACCGGGAACTTGCGAATCAACAATCTTAAGGTGAACATAAGTATGAAAGGCAAAAATTGGAAACGCATCGTTATTAAAGTTGGGAGTGCACTTATTTCTCCTAACCGTAAAGGATGCAGTAGCCATTATCTTTTAAGTATCGCGCAGTTTATCGTTAAATGCCGCGCTATGGGTACCCAGGTCGTATTAGTGTCCTCGGGGTCCGTTGCCGCAGGCGCCCATCAGTTTCCCGATTGCGAACGTTCTGATATTACAATTAAAAAAGCCATGGCTGCCGCTGGGCAAACCGAAATGATTGCGACCTGGGACAGGTTATTTGATTTCCCTTCAGCGCAAATTCTGCTTACCCATGCGGATCTCCGTGATCGAGAGCGTTATGTTAGTATTCGCGATACGGTTTTTAGTTTATTAGAACACAGTATTCTGC
>NZ_JBAHZB010000084.1:0-15286 GCF_036697315.1 Alteromonas sp. 14N.309.X.WAT.G.H12 | reverse complement strand
TGCCAAACCTCAGTGAGGTCCCAGGGAAACACTTTATCGGTTGGATTATCTGAACCAAAACCAACGGTTTCTCCTTCTCCTTTGGTATACCAACAATGATAAAGCCCATCGACAAAGATAACTGATGTGGGATCGCGGCGAATCACCCCTTCCTCAAAGGCAAAATCCCCTTGCAACTCCATCACATCAAATTCAGTTAACCACGCCGGTCCCTGCTTATCATAACCACGTTCTATTGCACGTTTGGTGGCTAAACTCATTTTAGTTTGTGACATTGCTTATCAACCTCTTAAAAAAAAGACGCTTAGGCTGCGCCCTTGTTAAGCATTAATTCAATTTCTTCAATGGTTTTGTTTTTAGTTTCTGGCATAAACTTGAACATCAACAGATACCCAATCAAACCACTGATGCCGTAAAACAGGAAAATTTGCGAGGCGCCCAAATTGGTTAACAGCCAAGGGAAAAACTGCTGCACAAAATAACTCACCATACTGGAAATAAACGCAAAGGTCGGGATGGCGATACCGCGGACATGGGTTGGAAAGAGTTCAGAAAAAAGTACCCACAACACCGGGCCTATGGTCATATGAAATGCCATGATAAAACTGATGATCCCAGTCATAATAATAGCCACCGGAATGGTTGCGGCACTTTGTAGAATATCCCCTTCTAATTGCCTGAAGGTGCCTTCACCTAACACATTAATGAGTGCAGCTTTAAATTCAAAGTCACTATTAAAAACCTGTCCAACCAAGCCTTCAAGACCATTAACTTGGTGCTCGCGGGCTAACTGGGCCACAAAGTCAGCGGACAAGCTATAAGTGGCCTGATCAAAACCGTAGTAACAGATAAACAAACTGACGGTTACCCAGGCGAGCCCCCATATAGCTAAAGGGCGTCGTCCTGCCCGATCGATCAACAAAATACCCAGAACGGTGAAGACCATCCCAGTGACACCCACAACAACGGCATTTAAAAAGGCGGCATCGGTCCCCACCCCTAATTGCTCAAACACCGTAGGCGCATAAAACAAGATGGCATTGATACCGGTTACCTGTTGCACGACGCCAAAAATAAACGCGATAACCACCGCCATGCGAACGCGCTTTTCAAACAGATATTTAAATGATTTAAAAAAAGAGGCATTTTCGTCGATGCCTTTAAGGCTATCTTGTATTTGAACAAGTTCTTCATCCACCTTGTCCCCTTTACCAAAGGCATGCAATACCTCTTTGGCTTCATTTACATGACCACGCAACACTAACCAACGTGGGCTTTTAGGGATGGTAAACAGTAAGCTAAACCACACTAAGGCGGGGATAATTTCCACACCCAACATCCAACGCCAGGTATTTTCATTCAATCCAACCGCCACCACCCACTGTGCACTACTTTGCGAAAGCTGTAACAAGCCGTAATTAATAAAATAGGCAGCGGAAAAACCCACCACAATGCTAATTTGAACCATGGCAACCAGACGTCCACGCAACGCAGGAGGGGCAATTTCACCAATATACATGGCTGCCACAGATAAAGAGGTAAAGGCCAAGCCACCGACAAAACGGGCGATTACCAAGGTTTCATAGTTTGGTGCGAAGGTAGAGGCAATGGCGGAAAAAATATAAATAAATGAAATACCAATTAAGGTTTTTTTACGCCCGATACGATTACAGATATAACCGGTAAACATTAACGCAAATAACACCGCCAATCCCGGTGCACTTACCATCATTCCTATTTGCATGTCGGATAATGAAAAATCCGCGGACACGAATTTAATTGTGCCGGAGATAAGGGCGGCATCGAGCCCTAAAATAAAAGCACCAAATGAAACGACGATGGCACAGTAATAAACGCTGTGGAATTTTTGCGGCATAACATGCTTACTCTGTTAACAAATGCGTTTTTCCATACTAACGCAACAAACCTATTTTGTTAACAATTAAATGATGACATTATAAGCATTGAACGCTAAACAGCATCTAGTGCTCGACATTCAGACAAAGAAGAACTTGGTAAAAATGTCGTCACCTTACTGACTATTGAACGGATAACTGGGGGAAAATAGCCACTTTAAGCGCATTTTGTCAGCTTAGCATCAATTCATCCCTTGCAGAAAAAGAAAATTTTTAAAACTAAAAGACAAGACTTCTACATTTATACATCCATCATATTGTCAACAATCATCATTTTACAATATTGATGATATGTAAAAATGCTGTTAGAGTTCCAGCTATAGCGTTTAGGATTTTAAGGTTACAAAGAATGAAATACTGGGTTAAAAGTAGCATATTAGGATTGGTTATCAGTCTTTGTGGCTGTCAGCAACATCATGAAAGCACACCGTCATCACGGATTAAAACGGAATCGCTGCCTGTGCTGCTGTCTACAGACAGCCCCCAAATACCGGATATTGTAAAATTGCAGCACGCCACGGGTTCAATGACTCCTGAGGGCTTACAGATCCACTTTCAATCGGAACAATATCCCTATTCAGCCATTTCACTGGAACCACAAACCCCATACGACTGGCATGATTTAAGGGATTTTAATATTGCATTTGATATCGCAAATCCAGGCCCCTATTCCACACAATTAAAGTTGGATATTACCGATATTGATGGCGCAACCTATACCCGTAGTATCAGTATTCCCGTGGGCAAAACCCATACCTACTATGGAAAAATGCAAGGCCATGATCTGGCCACCCCCAATGGTGATGAAAATATCGAATTGAATTTTCTATCCGGCTTACGTTCTAACCCGCCTACCTGGCAAGGTGAAGACAAACAGTTCATCTCCATGTGGGGCAAAAAGAATCTCAATCTTGCTGGCATTACCCGTATAACATTGAGTGTTCAAGATGCCTTGCATGACAAGACCCTTATTTTGAGCAACGTTCGTCTTAGACAGAATCCGCCGATGGATCCCACGTTCCTCACCCAGATCGTGGATAAATTTGGTCAGAATGCCAAGGAGGAATTCCCCAATAAAATCCACTCACAACAGCAGTTAATTGCAACCAGAGATAAGGAACTGGCTTCATTTAAATTCACGGATCGCTCTGAAAGAAGTCGTTTTAACGGCTGGAAACAAGGCCCTAAATTAGCGGCTACGGGCTATTTTAGAACGCAAAAAGTAGACGGTAAATGGTGGCTGGTGGACCCTGAAGGCTACCTGTATTTTGCCACGGGTATCGACATCATAAGACTGGCAAACAGCACCACCTTAACGGGCTATGATTTTGACCAAACGTTGCTCCCCCCTAAGGATGCAAATGATGTCACCCCAGAAGATTCCCAAGGGTTAAACCGTGTTCCCGACCAAGCAATTCCATCGCGATTTGTGGCCTCACCTATGCGTAAAGCGATGTTTGAGTGGCTACCAAGTTATGATGAACCGTTAGGTAAACACTTTGGGTATCGCCGAAGTGTGCATTCCGGCCCAGTAAAACATGGCGAAACCTTTAGTTTTTATTCCGCTAATTTAGAACGTAAATATGGTGAGCACTACATGGCTACCTGGCGTGATGTCACCATTAAACGCATGCTCAACTGGGGATTTACCTCTCTTGGCAACTGGACAGATCCCTCCTTTTACCAAAACGAGCAAATACCCTACTTTGCCAACGGCTGGATTACCGGAAACTATAAGACGGTTTCCAGTGGTAACGATTTCTGGGCGCCCATGCCAGATGTGTTTGATCCGGAATTTGCCCATCGTGCCAACATCACCGCAAGTATTGTTGCCGATGAAGTACAAAATAGTCCTTGGTGTGTGGGTGTGTTTATTGACAACGAATTAAGCTTTGGTCGCCCGGATAATCTTACCTCTTACTACGGCATAGTACTAAATACACTTAGACGTGACGGCGAGCAAGTTCCAACGAAAGCGGAATTTACACGGCTAATGAAACAAAAATACGGCAGTATCGAGGCCTTAAATGCCGCCTGGAATAAACAGATTACAGACTGGCAAGCTTTTGACAAGGGGATCAACTCTGACATTAACAACGACCAGCAAATTAAAGATTACGGTATTTTACTTAGCGCTTATGCACAACAATATTACCGGGTAGTAAAAAATGCGGTGAAAAAACACTTACCCAACCATCTGTATCTCGGCTCCCGTCTTCCGGATTGGGGAATGCCAAAAGAAGTTGTGGCAGCCGCCGCGAAGTATGCCGATGTGGTGAGCTTTAATGCCTACAAAGAAGGCTTGCGTAAAGATAAATGGGCATTTCTTAAAAACATAGACAAACCGGCCATTATAGGTGAATTCCATATTGGTGCCTTAGATTCCGGTTTATTCCATCCAGGACTCGTACAGGCTGCAAACCAACAGGACAGAGCGGCCATGTTTGCCGATTACATGCAATCTGTGATGGATCACCCTTCTTTTGTGGGCGCCCACTGGTTTCAATATATGGATTCACCCATAACCGGCCGAGCCCATGATGGGGAAAATTACAATGTGGGATTTGTCAGTGTCACCGATACCCCATATCCCCAAATGGTAAAAGCCGCTCAACAGGTCAACCGCAAAATCTATCAGTCTCGCTATATCAAATAAAGGGAATGAAGGGCATGGACGCCAAAACAATTAAGCAACACCGTTTAAAACTTATATTTACATCTCATCCAGTAAGAGGCTGAAAATAGGCGTAATAAAAGAAATTTTTGAGCTTTTATTGTTTTTTGTAGACAATAAATCATAAAACAATTGAAAGACCCAGTCCGATTCCCTTACTATTCGCATACACAGTTAAAAAGGATAATGAAATGACCGGGGCAAGACCGACCAAAATTTTATCTGTCAAAGATCAAATTGCAGAACAATTGCGTTCTGACATTATATCCGGTGATTTACCTCCCAACACCAAGCTTAATGAGAAAGAGCTTGCCGAACGTTTTGGCCTTTCAAGGGGCCCAATCCGTGATGTTATTTTACAGCTAACCAAAGAGGGTTTGCTGATTTCTAAAAATAATGTGGGGGCTTCGGTAAATAGCGTTTTAGATCCTAAAATGCAGAAATTAATGATCAACTTACGGCGCAATATTGAAGTGTTTGCGGTGGAACAATTGGTTGATTCATTAACAGAAAAAGACTTTACCGAACTGGAGGAAATTCTCAACGAATTAAAAGCCGCCTTTGAGCGCGAAGATTATACCGAGGTCACTAAAGTGGATATTTCTTTCCACCGGTTTTTAATCTACAAAGCTGGCGGTGATGAATTAGTGAATATCTGGTACCCCTTTGTAATGCGGATGCGTTTAAACTATAAACGCATTACATCGGGAGTAGAATGTGTAGACGAGCATCGTCAAATTCTCGAAGCATTGCGCAGTGGCGACATCAAACTGGCAACCAAAGCCCTTAAAGCCAACATTCGCTAACCACAAACCTTTCTGCGTTTGGCAATACCGCCAAACGCTCATTTTATCCCACACGATGAATTGTTAACAATCTACTGTATACACAACTCATTTACTTGCTACAATTAACCTCACCTTAAACCCGCGTATTTTTGCTTTTTACTGGCAGGAAATCCCATTCAGGACAAAATAACCATGGAGCAGTCGCCGACTAATTTACCCCAATCTCAGCAAGATCCCCATGGACGAATCATTGGGCAAGGAAACTTCAAATACCGCGTCAATGCACGATGGGGACAACTCGATCCCAAACACTATCCTGTAGAAAATTGTCACGATCTCACCTTCGATTCCCGTGGTCGCATTGTGATGGTTACCGATAACGTTAAAAACAATATTATTGTGTATGATCGTAACGGAACACTCATTGACACGTGGGGAACGGAATACCCCGGCGCCCATGCCATTAAAATTATCAATGAAAACGGGGAAGACGTGATCTATCTCGTGGATAGTGGTTGGAAATTAAACCCCAAATGGGACGGTGTATCCACGGATAAATGGGATTCTCCCTACAACAAAATGATCCCTCAAAGTGGATTTATTGCCAAACTGACAATAGATGGCCAACTTATCTATACCATCGGGCACCCACAAACTATCGGTGTTTACCGACCCGACCAACCTTTCCGTCCCACCGATATAGCCGTCGCCGAAAACGGTGATTTATATGTTACCGATGGATATGGCTCTGACTATGTACTCCAGTACGATAGCCAAGGTCGTTATATTCGTCACTGGGGCGGTCAAGATAACCCCAATTCACATCTAAACCTTGTGAATACCCATGGAATAACGTTGGATCATCGCCAAGGCAATGAACCACAGTTAATTGTCAGTTCTCGGGGAGAAATGGCGTTAAAACGCTTTTCCCTACGGGGCGAATATATACAAACCATTCCTACACCTGGGGCCTATATGGGCGCGCCGGTATTACATAATGACTACGGCTATGCCCCCGTATGCTGGTCTGATGTGGACGGTAACATGGCGGATAATTCAGGGTTTATCAGTATCTTTGATAAAAACGATAACATAGTCGCAAATTTAGGCGCCACTGAACCTAGCTATATGGATGGCCAGTTACAACCCATGTGCTCCACCTGGAACGTTTTTAATCATTGTCATGGTATTTGTATTGACGATGATGAAAATCTGTATGTGGGCCAGTGGAACGCCAATCAAAGCTATCCGATGAAATTAGAAAAGCTCCCAGCCTAAATTCACGGTTCCCCTATTCACCGAATAAAGCCCTTTATTTTCACGCCCCAATTGCTTAGCACCCGAGTTGCTGAGCAATTTTCTTGGCCGTATCGGCTACCGCGCAAATGATATCGTTTTTCTCTTGGGGGTGGGCTAAATGGGTATTTAACGTTGAAACCACAAGGCAAGCAATGATCTTTCCGTCAGCCTGCCCTACTAAGGCGGCATGATCCGTAACGCCTTCAATAAAGTGACTTTTTGCCACACATATGCCTTGGCTACGAATACCCTCTAAGTCTGCTAACAACTGTGTTTTTTGCCCCTCGTCATAGGTTTGATAAGTCTCGCTACGCTGTAAAATCATTTCTCTAACAGCGGCATTACTATTGGCCAGTAACACTTTACCCGGCGTGGTATCTAATGTGGGAAATATGGCGCCCTCGGTGATATTCAATGAAATAGGAACCTGACTTCGAGCTTGTACAATCACCATGGTTTGGCTTTGATATAACATGGTTAAATGACACGAATGACCAATGGTAACGGCTAAATCTTCCATGTGAGGCAGCGCACACTGGCGCATTTGATCAATGGGAGAAATGCGGCGCGACAAATTATAGATTTTTAACGATGCTCGATAGCGACCCGATACCCTATCTCGAACCAAATACCCCCTGGCTTCTAAGTTTACCAATACCCGATAAATTTCATTGGCATTCCGCCCCAAGGCGGTGGCGATTTCACTTTGGGATTTAGGCAATTCCTGATCGACCAAATACTCCAATACGTCTAGCGCCTTGTCTAGGGCAGGTACTGCATATTTATTTTTAACAACGTCTGTCACCGATAATATCTCTACAAAAAAGGTTAACCCAGCGATTTATACATAGCCGCACAAAAACATGCAACAACCTTAACATATTGTTGACAATCTACATTAAACATATAGTATTTGTATCTGAATGATGCATTTGTATATAAACATCCATTAACTTATGATGAATTCAATATAGGTGCCCCATGACTAAAAAAATATTATCTGCTGAACAAATCAACGATTTTCACCGCGATGGCTATGTTATTGCCCGTGGTTTCTATAGCCAAGAAGAAATAACACGTCTTCAAGATAAAGCATTTAACGATGATTCATTATACGAAAGAGCGTGGGACAAGAAGGACGCATCAGGTACGGTGAGCAAAGTATGCCTATGGCAGGAACTTGGGGATGATCTTTACAGCATGTTTTCCCGAGGACGTCGTTTAACCGATTCGGCAAACTTATTGATTGGTGAGCCCGTTTATCACACCAGCACCAAAATCATGATGAAAGAACCCTTCGTTGGCGGCGCTTGGGAATGGCATCAAGATTATGGTTATTGGCACCACGATAACGTTATGCTGTATCCAAAGCTGGTGAGCTGTATGATTGCCATTAATAAAGCCACCATAGAAAATGGATGCTTGCAGGTGCTAAAAGGGTCCCATCATCTTGGTCGCTTAAACCACAATAGAACGGGGGATCAAAAAGGGGCGGAAATGCAGTTCGTAGAAGAAGCCATGAAACATTTAGAACTGGTAAATGTTGAACTGGAACCCGGTGACACCCTGTTCTTCCATTGTAATCTGCTACATAAATCAAACCAGAACCGTTCATCCGAACCTCGCTGGACCATTATCATGGCTTACAACGCATTGAGTAATAAACCCTTTAAAGAAAATGAGGCCATTTATTACCCGCTAGAACCCGTTGACGATGATGCTATTTTAAATTGGAAAGAGCCAGAAACGGCGTAGTATTAATGTGGTAGGGTACGCTTGCTACCCAATACAGGTTTGGGTAGCAAGATAAGATTTTGATGGCGTGCCAGCATCAGAACGAATCTGATAATGGCACTATTTTTTATACTTCTTTAAGATAGACGGTTTTCTTTTCAAGATATTGCTCTAAACCAAACTTTCCGTCTTCACCGCCAAAACCGCTTTGCTTCCAGCCATTGTGAAAACCTTGGTGTTGTTCGCCCATACCACGGTTTATGTAGACTTCCCCCACTTCTAAGTCATTAATGGCTTTATGAATATTAAAGAAGTTTTGTGTATAGACGTATGCACTTAAACCATAAATACTGTCGTTACAGTAGGTAATGGCTTGCTCCATACTGCTGATTTTAACGATGGGCAGGATCGGACCGAAGGTTTCTTCGTGTACGGCTATATTGTCTTGGTTTACATCCACTAACACCGTGGGTTCATACCAGCAGCCCCCTTCAAAACCACTCACGTTCGCGACCTTTCCGCCAGTGGCAATTTTCGCCCCCTGCTTTATGCTTTCTTGCACAATATGGTCAATGTTGGCAATTTCCCGCTGGTTACATTTAGGGCCCATTTGGGTAGCCGGATCCATGGGATCCCCAACTTTTAACCCCTTCACCAAGGGAAGAAATTTCGCCATAAATTCATCATAGATGGCATCATGAACATATAATCGCTCAACACAGGTACACACTTGCCCACAATTGGCAAAACGTCCCCATAGCGCACTCTCCACGGCTTGCTCCAGATCAGCATCGTCCATCACAATCATGGGCGCTTTGCCTCCTAGCTCAAGCATCACCGGCGTCATATACTCGGCACTGGTTTTATAAATCTGCTTACCCGCTACGGTCGAGCCCGTCATAGTAATCATTTTAGTGATGGGACTTTCACAGAGGGTTTGACCAACCACTGAGCCCGTGCCATTAATGACATTAAATACCCCTGGAGGAATGCCTGCCTCATTGGCTAAACGGCCTAACTCCGTTGTGGCTAATGGCGTTTCCTGAGTGGGTTTTAATACAATGGTATTGCCGGTAATTAAGGCTGGGCCGATTTTTCGCCCGGCCAATGCCAACGGAAAATTCCATGCGGTGATCCCCACCACCACGCCGCGCGGTACTTTATGAATATAGATTTTTTCATCTTCATTATCTGAAGGAAGAATATCCCCTTCTATGGTCAGTGCATTATCACAGGCATAGTCAATAAAGGTGGCCGTCACATCCACCTCCATTTCTGCAACCGACAGTAATTTACCCTGCTCGGCCACAATCATCGGTGCCAGAACATGTTTATTCTGGCGAATTTTATTGGCAAAAGTGCGCAGCAATGTTTGCCGTGTACGGGCGGTGAGTTTTGCCCACGCTTTTTGAGCACGATTAGCGACATCCAGTGCCTGGTGCGCATCCTCTTCACATCCCATGGGTATGTGACCAATCACTTCACCGGTTGCGGGATTAAGTACGTCGATGACCTCATCAGATGTAGAGGCAACATATTCACCACCGATAAAATTAACATTATTATGAAACTGAAAATCTTGCTCACTCATTGAGATTACCTCCCCATCCATCCGCCATCGACCAGTAAAATAGCGCCATTAACGTAATTTGCGGCCTCAGACGCTAAAAAGACTGCCGGCCCTTTAAAGTCGTCAGGGTTCCCCCAGCGGCCTTGTGGAATACGCCCTAAAATCGCTGCACTGCGCTCCTTATCCTTACGTAGCGCTTCGGTATTGTCAGTATCTATATACCCTGGAGCAATGGCATTAACATTTACACCTTTACCCGCCCATTCATTGGAAAGTGCCATCACGAGCTGACCGATGGCACCTTTACTCGCGGCATAACCAGGCACGGTAATGCCACCTTGAAAAGTTAGCAACGACGCGGTAAAGAGTATTTTACCGGCACCGCGGGCCACCATTTCTTTTCCAATTTCACGGCTTAAAATAAATTGAGAATTCAGGTTAACGTCGATGACCTTATCCCATAACGCGTCGCCATGTTCCGCCGCTGGGGCACGTAAAATCGTGCCCGCGTTATTCACTAAAATATCTATTTTCGGAAAGTCGGCTTTGACTTGCTGAATAAAGGTATATAACGCATCACGATCTGAAAAGTCACACTGGTACCCACTAAATTTACGCCCTAAGGCCGTCACTTCTTGTTCTACTTGTGAACCTTTTAATTCCAGGCTTGCCGAAACACCAATAATATCGGCCCCCGCTTCAGCTAAACCTAACGCAATCCCTTTACCGATGCCCCGTTTACAACCGGTAACTAACGCGACCTTGCCGGCCAAGCTAAATTTTTCAAGAACTTTATTCATTGCGCTGCCTTAATTACTCTGCGTTACATTCTACCAGTGCTTTCATACCTTCAGGATTTCCATCCATGCTGGCAAAAGTACTGCCAATATCATTTAACGGGCTCACTGAACTGATAAAAGGCTTCAAATCAATATTGCCAGAAGCAATTAATTCTATTGCCCAATCAAAATCTGCCGCCTCATAAACCCGGGCACCTAGCAACTCTAACTCCTTCCAGAAGAATTGAAACAAATCAATTTCAGGTTTTGTACTATGAATAGCCACCATCACAATGCGGCCCCGACGTGCAGCAATTTGGGTCATGGCATCAATCGCCGGTTTCACACCTGATACTTCAAATACCACATCCGCACCTTTCGTACCGGTCCAGTCATCCACAAAGGCCGCCAAATCCGTTTCCATTGGATTCACGGATTTCACCCCGAGTTTATCGGCAAAGGCGCGACGACTGTCGTTGGGCTCTGATACCAACACTTCAGCACCAACACTTTTGGCCACGGCCGCGACCAATTGACCAATTGGCCCGCCACCGAGCACAACGACTTTTTCGCCGGCTTGTAACCGAGAACGCCGGACATCGTGACAAGCCACAGACAAAGGCTCAATCAAAGCCCCTTGTTGTAAATCGACGCCGTCAGGCAGTTTGTGTAATGTACGGGCTTTCACTGTCCAGCTTGACTGAAAAGCCCCTGGCGTATCAATCCCCATAAATTTCAGGTTCTGACAAATATGTATGTAACCGGCTTTACAGGTTGGGCATTCGCCACACCAATCCAGAGGACGCACAACCACCTTGTCACCAACGGCAAACCCTTCAACCTTGTCACCGATTTCAGCAACCACCCCTGAAATTTCATGACCAATGGTTTGGGGAATAGACACCCGCTGATCCATCACGCCATGATAGATATGCATATCCGTACCGCAGATGCCCACATATCCAACATTCAGGCGAACTTCCCCCGATTTAGGCGCAATGGCCTCACCTTCCACCACTTGAAATGATTTATTCCCGATATATTGTGCAGCTTGCATAATGTTTACCTTAAAAATGTTTAACTAAATGAGGGGCTAATAGGGCGTGATCAAAAACCACCCCGGTTCCTGAAATATCAGGGGCAACAGCCAAGCCATTGGAAAGTGTTATAGGTTGTGTCGTGTATTGGTCGATAGGAAAGGAATGAACTTCCAAATAGCCAGCATGAGGTTGTGAAGCGAGTAAAGACACATGTAATTCATGCATTCCATGACTACACAAAGGTAGCTTGTGCTTTTTCGCTAGCTCAGCGACTTTGAGAAAGCCGGTAATGCCGCCAATATTTGACGCATCCGGTTGTACAAACCCCAATTTAGCCTGGGCAAAGGCATATTCAAATTCATGAATGGTATGTAAGTTTTCCCCCATGGCTAAGGGAATAGTAAGTGCGCGGGCAATCTCGCCATAACCATGATAGTTATCTGGGATGATGGGCTCTTCAAACCATGTAATATCACAATGCTCTATGGCCCGGCCAAACTGGATCGCCTGCTCAATGGTCATGGAATAATTGGCATCCACCATAAACACCCGATGGTTACCAATAAGCTTGCGAACGGCTTCCACCCGTTGTACATCTTGTCGATAATCCTCTTTACCCACTTTGATTTTAACGGCCTCAAAACCTCTGTCTAGATAGCCCTGAATATTGTCCAATAATTTTTCTTGTGAAAAATTAAGATCAATCCCCCCTGCGTAACATTTGGTTTTATTACTCTGCCCGCCGGCCATTTTCCATAATGGCAGATTGGCCCGTTTGCATTTGATATCCCATAGCCCAATGTCTACTGCCGAGATGGCGAAACTGAGTAACCCTCCTCGTCCAACGTAATGGTATTCCCACTGCAATTGGTTCCAAATCAGTTCAATGTCAGATGCATCCAGACCTAGTAGCAAGGGCTTCATTTCGTCATTTAACAATGAACATATGGCGCGGCCGCCTTTACCACCGGTATAGGTATAGCCTACGCCTTCCAGACCATCGGCACAGGTTATGCGGCAAAGAATCAGTTCGAAGTGGGTATGATCACCATGCTTTGCATCAGATAACACTTCGGCTAATGGCACTTTGTAATACTCAACGTCAATGGCGGCTATCTTACTGTTATTCATTCTTAAACGACCTAATATGCTTAATAAATTACAATTTATTGTTAACAATCTACATCAGCATCAGGTAAGATGTAAAGGTAAATAATATTTGAATGTAACAATGAGATTGCAGATATGGCGCTTTTTAGTGCTAAGTTGGATAGGTCAGATAGTCCATTGGCCGTCCCATTTACAGCTTCTATTGGGTCATTTTCCTGCTCTTGTCCCCCGTATAATGGGGGCTAATCAATATCTGTTATTGAATAAGGCTAACCTAGGGGCCATTTTACTCACCTTGAATATTGTTAACAATTTTATGTTGACATGTTTATAAAATGTTGTAGATTTGAAAACGAAAACATCATACTCTGAGGAACATCATGACACTCAATAACAGATTTAAGAAAAGTGCTCTAGCACTCATCGTTATGGGCTCTTTTCCCATTGCACATGCTCAAGAAGAAGCCAAAGATGTGGAAGTTATCCAGGTATCCGGCATTCGAGGTTCATTACAATCGGCAATGAATGTTAAAAAGAACAGCAGCGGTGTTGTCGATGCCATTTCTGCCGAAGATATTGGTAAGTTTCCTGATACCAACCTTGCCGAGTCCTTACAACGCATCACCGGCGTTTCCATTGATCGCAGCAACAACGAAGGCAACCAGGTGACCGTTCGCGGATTCGGCCCAAGCTTTAACTTGGTGACGCTCAATGGTCGTCAGATGCCCAACTCCTCAGCGTTGGAATCCGCCGGTGTTTCACGGAGCTTTAACTTCCGTGAACTGGCCGCAGAAAGCGTATCCGGTGTAGAAGTGTATAAAACAGGAAAGGCTTATGTACCTTCTGGGGGCCTAGGGGCAACAATAAATATAAAAACCGCCAAGCCCTTTGATTACGATGGTTTTGTTGCCATGGTGAGTGCCAAAGCGGTAATGGATACCAGTGTGGACAAAGGCGATGATGTCACCCCTGAGTTTTCCGGCATGATCAGTAACCGGTTTGCCGATGGCAAATTAGGTGTCCTTGCCTCCTTTTCCCATTCTGAACGGGATAGCCATGTTGATCGTATCGGCACCCAAGGCTGGGGCACAGGCTATCCTGGTCAAGCTAATCCCGACACCAGCGCCATTGATACTTCACTCAACCCGACACTAACCACATGGCGCACCACCACGGTGGATCTTGAAAAAAGCGACTATTCCCGTGAACGTCAAAATGGTCAATTGGTTGTGCAATATCAAGCGACCGATACCTTTAAAGCCGCCATTGATTACACCATGTCCCGTTTAGATGAACGGGGTGAAATGAATCGAATGAGTTTTTGGTTCGATAATGTGGAAACCGGTGCTGCCGATGTAAACGGCACCATTATTAATCCAACCCGTACTAACGATGAATTAAATTTCTGGGCCTGGGAATATGCCTTTAAAACAGAAAATGACTCCATAGGGGTTAATTTTGATTGGCAAGCCACCGAATCTTTGCGATTTAAATTAGATGCCCATGACTCCACCTCCCATGCCAACCCCGGCGCTTTGCCTGCAGAACGCCTTGCCAATTTAAAAAATCCTTTTGGCGATGCCGCACCGGTAACCATTTCTGCTGATTTTTCTACCAACACCCCAACGGTGAGTTATGACGATTCAGCTCTGATTGGCGGCGCATATGCCCTTGATAATATTGAAGGCGATTTATATCAAGAACGGGGCTATGAAATTGAAAACAATATCAAGCAAGTTCAGTTCGATGGTATTTGGTACAACATGGAAGATGGTGCCTTAGACAGTATCAAGTTTGGTTTAAGCCAAACCACCTATAAAGTGGATACCAATAAAATTACCAGTTCTAACTTTGCACTCGGAAATGGCGCGATGGATATCTCCGCTCTGGATTTATCCTTTGCGCCTGGCGCCATCGGGTTTGAATCTTTCCCCCTATTCAGTGCAGAACAATTTATCGATTTAGTGGATGAGCAGGGTTTACGAAATCCAACATCCAATAACATGAATGGAATCGAAGAAGAAACCAATGCCGCTTATCTTGCCTTTGATTTTGTCTCTGAATTTAATGGCATGGAATTTAAAGCCAATATCGGTGTTCGTTATGAACAAACGGATGTTTCTTCTTACTCCATTACCAATCCTGTGGTCGGCTTTAACTGGATAACGCCGCTACAAATGGAAGAAATATTTGCCGACGAAACCTATACTGAAACTCTCGACGGCGACTATGATCATTACCTGCCTAATCTCGATTTTAGCCTGAATATCTCGGATGATTTAGTGACCCGCTTTTCCTACAGCAGAACCATTGCGCGTAGTGATATTAGCGCCATGTTTCCTGCCACCAGCTTAAATGAATACTATTCCACTGGAC
>NZ_JBAHZB010000083.1:0-15446 GCF_036697315.1 Alteromonas sp. 14N.309.X.WAT.G.H12 | reverse complement strand
TTGTTAAAGAACATTTTTGCTAACTTTCGTTAGCGGCTTCAGCGGTTTACCCTGAAGCGGGACGCGCATTCTACGCGTTTCGTTTTCAGTGTCAACATCTTTTTGAAATTTAATTTCTTAAGCTGCAACACTTAAAACAGCTTCAACAAACGTTGTTTCCAACCCCTTGAAGCGAGGCGCGTATTCTACGCCTTTCGATTATCATGTCAATACTTTTTGAAAACTTATTTTCTGAAGCATCTCTTTGAAAACCTCGCCACTATTGACTTACACAGTTAGTAGTGACTAGCTTTGGCAGTTCAGATTTAATCTTTCCTGTCGAAGCGGATGCGCATTTTAGGGAATTCTGAGACAAGGTCAATAACTATTTTAAAAAAACTGTCATATTTGTTTCGTTCGCTCATTTCTTGTGCCGCAGAGGCTATAAAGCGAGCATTTCTCGGCGTATAGTGCACCTATTGATAATTCAAACGAGGTTAACGATGCCTTTACGTCCATATAATAATATCCACCCTTCCCTCGGCGATGATGTATACGTCGATGAGTCCGCCGTCCTAGTTGGTGATATAACACTAGGTTCTGATGCCAGTGTCTGGCCTTTAGTCGCCGCAAGAGGTGACGTTAATACAATATCGATTGGTGCACGCACAAATATTCAAGATGGTACCGTCCTTCATGTTACCCGTCGTTCTGACAGCCAGCCCAATGGCTTCCCTCTTATTATCGGAGACGATGTCACAATCGGTCATAAGTGTATGCTGCACGGCTGCAAGCTTGGCAATAGAATATTAGTGGGTATGGGTGCCATTATAATGGATGGCGTGGTGGTCGAGGATGATGTGTTTATCGGTGCAGGTACCCTCGTTCCCCCCAACAAAACACTTGAAAGCGGATTTCTTTATGTGGGCAACCCCATGGTGAAGAAGCGCCCTTTAAATGATAAAGAGCGTCACTTTCTTGCTTTATCGGCGCAAAACTATGTGCAGCTTAAAGACGAGTACCTTCAACAGTCTTAAATCTTGCCCTCTATTTTGGCCGTAATGCTTTTATAACCTCAGCGGTGTCTGGGGTTTTCCCCGTCCAAATGGTAAAGGCTGCAGCGGCTTGTTCTACTAACATACCAAAGCCATCCACCGTAGCTAATGCGCCATGCTCCTTAGCAAAAGCCATAAACCGGGTTTCACCCCGGCCATAGGACATATCATAAGCCAGGGCGCATTGCTTAAAAGCGCCAGCTGACACCGCAGGTAAATCACCGGTTAAGCTTGCAGATGTACAGTTAATAACAATCTCTGCCTGCACATCGTCTAGCGCAGATTGGCCTACCGCCACAAAATTATCCTCACCGATAGCGTTAACAATCGCCTCTGCCTTAGACATGGTTCGGTTGGTTATAAATAAGCTAGCCACTTTCGACTTTAACAAAGGTTCCACTACGCCTCGCGTAGCCCCTCCCGCGCCCAGCAACAACACTCTCTTATTTTCAAGACTACCTACATGGCGTATAAGATCCGCCACCAGCCCCATACCATCAGTGGTATAACCTAATAACTTGTCACCTTGTTTGTGCAGCGTATTTACGGCCTGTGCGGTTTTAGCTTCAGCATTACAACTGCCTTCACAAAGCGTGTAAGCCCGTTCCTTAAATGGCGCGGTGATATTACAACCCACAACGCCTTCTTCATTAAAGAAAGCACTAACATCGTTTTCAAAATTATCGAGTTCGGATTCAATAATACGATAATCAATGTACTCACCGGTCAATTGAGCAAACATATTATGGATAGCTGGTGATAAACTATGAGCAATGGGATTACCAAACACTGCGAATTTTTTCATGGGCATTATTAATTTTCTACATAAATCAAAAAAAACATCAAAGGACCAAGCTTACCCAAATACGCCATATCAAAGTATTGGCGGTGCGAGTACTGTCCACCTTCTAGCGAATCGATTCTATGACATCATGGAACAAGATCCCATGGCAAAAGACTTATTAGCCATACATCCTTTACCACTAGATAGAATTCGTCGTGTATTTACCCTGTATCTAAGTATGTGGCTGGGTGGCCCGGATGATTATGAAAAACAGTTTGGCCACCCTAGACTACGGGCTAGGCACTTACCTTTTACCGTTACCCCGGCATTAAAGCGTCAGTGGATGTATTGCATGCGTAAAGCCATGATGCAGACGGTACATGATATTCAATTGGCGGAGCAATTACTCAGTGCACTGGATCAACTCGCTGAGCATATGATTAATTCAGAAGAGCGTTAAAAAAAAGCCCTCTTTTTCAAGAGGGCAAAAAGCAAGCTGCTGTAAAAGCAAAGAAATGATTAAAATACGTAGCCCACAGAAAGGGTGTAGACCCAAGGGTCGATATCCACATCAACACTGCCGGCCACGCCAGCTACCGTAAAGTCAGCAGTGGTACCGATATCAATGTAACGGATAGACGCATTGACCAACCATTTTTCATCCAGTTGGTAGTCAACCCCTACCTGTGCGGCTAACCCAAAGGAATTATCCAAGTCGAGATCAGAAAACGTTTGATCTTCCCGCGCATTGGTAAACTCTTCATCAAAGAAAATCGTGTAGTTTAAGCCTAATCCGACATATGGAGTAGCGGCCGAATCGGTATCAAAGAAATATACGGCACTAATAGTGGGAGGCAGATGGGTCACTTCACCTAACTTACCGTCACCAAGACCAAGTTCATTATCCGCAGTGTCGATTAACGTAACATCATGGGAAAAGGGTGTTGCCGCTAGTAATTCAATCCCCCAATTGGAATCGAACATATAAACAAGGTTCAAACCCAATTGCGTGTCAGAATCAACTTCAACGCCCATGCCTACGTTACCACCTAGCGCGTCTACGTTGACATTGCTTGAGTCATCATTTGGAGCCACTGTTGTTAAGCCTGCACGAACAATGATATCACCAGCTTCGTACGCCATAGCAGGAGATGTCATTGCGGCTAGAATAAGTGCTGCAAGGGTAGTTTTTTTCATTTGGTTTCTCTCGAGTGTTTAACGTTGATGTGCGTACTTTACGCCTCGAGAAAATCAATATCTTGATCTGGAACAAGTAAAAAAATCTGTTTTAGCTACAGACAATTAAGCTTGATCTAGGTCAAAATTCAAACTTATTAGATTACCAATTTGTAGGGGTCAACCACTTGGCCAATTTGGCTTCTGCGCTACCAGGAGGACAAGTATAGCCATATTCCCAACGGGCTAAGGGTGGCATAGACATAAGAATCGACTCTGTTCGCCCACCGGTTTGTAAACCAAACAGCGTGCCACGATCATAGACTAAGTTAAATTCCACATATCGCCCTCTGCGATACAGCTGAAACTCACGTTCACGCTCGCCATAGGATTGTCCTTTACGGCGTTCGACAATAGGCACATAGGCATCAAGGTAGCCATGACCCACCGCTTGCATAAAGGCAAAGCATTGTTCAAACCCCCATTCATTGAGATCGTCGAAAAACAATCCACCGACGCCACGGGTTTCATTTCGATGTTTAAGGTAGAAGTATTCGTCACACCATTTTTTATAATCGGCATACACATTGTCACCAAAGGGGGCGCAGAGTTTTTTAGCCGTATCGTGCCAATGTTGTACGTCTTCTTTAAATGGATAAAAGGGGGTTAAGTCAAAACCACCACCGAACCACCATATTGGTGCTTCGCCGGGTTTTTCGGCAATAAAAAAACGTACATTGGCATGGGAAGTCGGTACATAAGGGTTATGAGGATGGATAACCAGCGACACACCCATCGCCTGAAAACTGCGCCCCGCCAATTCTGGCCGGGATGCTGTCGCGGATGCTGGCATTGCCTCGCCGAACACATGGCTGAAGTTAACGCCACCTTGTTCTATTACGGCACCATTTTTTAATACCCGGGATCGCCCACCGCCCCCTTGCTCACGTTCCCATGAATCTTCAACAAACTGCCCTTTTCCATCAACCATTTCTAATGTCTGGCAAATATTGTCCTGCAATGACAAAAGGAATTGTTTAACTTGGTTTATTGTTTCGCTTGCATTAGCGATGTGGTTTTCATCAGACATAGTTAGTCTCGGATTATTTTTCCTGAATCACAGTCGCGAATTGTACTTGGTTTGTGCGCACTTCCCACACTGCCTTCTACATATACGACTTTATCTTTAAAGTAGGTTTTTGCCTCATCCAATGAGGTTGCTGGTTTAAGACCGGATGGATTGGCACTGGTTGACACCAACGGCTTCCCTAACCTAGCACACAATTCTCTGACAACCGGGTGAGCAGACACCCGCACAGCAATTTTTTCGTGCTCACCGGTTATCCATCGTGGCGCGTGGGCTGACTTAGGAAGAAGCCAGGTATTGTGGCCTGGCCACGAAGAAAATATTTCCGCCCGCATTGCCGGAGCCACCGCATTATCATTCACATAGGGTAGTAAGCGGGAGTAGGTATCGGCAACAAGGATCATGCCTTTTTCAACAGCACGATTTTTCAATCGTAATAATTGATATACCGCCATTTCATTATCTGGGTCGCATCCTATCCCCATTACCGCCTCGGTGGGGTAAACCAATAGGCGCCCCTGTATAAAAGCCGCTTTAACAGGGTCGTTCTCGTCGATATTTATTTCGGTCATCGTTAAGGATCTACTTGAAAATCGCAATTCGGTTGGGGACAACACACCTTGCCTTTCTTGGCAATAAGCAAAGTCCAGCCACAATCAGGACAGGTTCCCGCTACTGGGGGTGAGTTTACGACATACTTGCATTTAGGGTAATGATTACACGCATAAAAACGTTTGCCGTATTTGTTGGTTCTTTCAATGATGTGCCCGGTTTTACACTGAGGGCAGAGAAAATGGGTATCTTCCTGCTTTTTTATCGGCTCGATATAGTGACATTGAGGAAAGTCGGTACAGCCAATGAACATACCATAACGACCTTTCTTAATGGCAAGAGTATGCCCACATTCTGGACATAATGCCCCAGCAATTTCTTTTAGTGTGGTTGTTTGCTGATCATGGAGGGGTTTGCTAAAAGTGCATTTCGGATAAGCGGAACAGCCAATAAATGGCCCACTTTTGCTATTTCGGATATGTAAGTGACTGCCACATTCTGGACAGTCACCAAACGTATGTTCCAGGGCATGTTCATGGGCCGAGAATAAAGAATGATCAATTTTTGACATAAAGAATGCCGGTTACGCTCCTACTTTAGTGCAGTGTACCGTCAGACTCTTCAAATAAAAGATCTTCCATTTGCGCGTACGCATTCTCTTTACCAGGCACATTAAATAACACCATTAAAACAACCCACTTAAGATCTTCTAAACAGAATTCGGGAGAATCAATCTCCATCACTCTGTCGATGACCATTTCTCGCGTGGAAGCATCCAGCACCCCTACCTGTTCCAAGAACATCAAAAAGCCCTGACACTCAACATCCAAGCGCATTTGTTCTTCGTGGGTATAGATGCGGCTGACGCCTGACGAAATACCTTTGCAGAAATACGGTTTATCGTCCGTTTCCTGTAACGCAGCTAACTTCTCCAGCCACGCTAAGGCTTTGTAAATTTCATCATGATGAAAACCAGCGCGAATAAGTTCATCGGTTAACTCGTCCTGATCAACCCGGATTTCCGTTTCACTATGTATGAAATTCTCAAACAAGTACATGAGGATGTCGAACATGGTTTATTTCCCCCTCAATTTGACATAACCACCGGGTACCGGGGCTACAAGATCTCGCAGCTCATATTCGATTAATGCTGCCACTACTTCAGATACAGGCAGAGCGCTGCGTTCAGCAATAGTGTCAACGCTAGTCACATCAAACTCCACACTATCTAATAATTTATCCGTTGCCAAGTTTTCATCTTTACTTTTTTCTTCTGAACGAAAAGGAGCAGAGTTCGTCAAAGGAGGCAAACAGGCTATTTCTTCCAAAATATCCTTAGCGCAGACCACTAGCTTTGCGCCTTGTTGAATAAGAAAATGACACCCTTCAGTCACCGGATTAGCAATATTGCCCGGCACCGCAAATACGTCGCGCCCTAGATCTGCGGCCATATTGGCAGTTATCAAGGTGCCACTGTTTATTGTGGCCTCAACAACCAATGTTCCTGTTGATATTGCAGCAATTAAACGGTTGCGCTGAGGAAAGTGATGACGTCGAGGGGGCGTCCCTGGCCAGAACTCAGAAACCAGTAATCCATCATGCTCTAAAATACTCAGACGTAATTTAGCGTGTCGATGGGGATAGGTAATATCCGGCCCCGTTCCTAAAAAAGCAATGGTACGCCCAGGATGCTCCAACGCCCCTTTGTGCGCGGCAGCGTCTATTCCCGCAGCCAAACCACTGGTCACACAGATGCCATGCTGAGAAAGATTTGCGGCGATATCAGAAGCTACCGCTAACCCAGAAACCGAAGCTCGACGACTTCCCACGATGGCAATTTGCGGCCGCGATAACAACTGAACATTTCCATGGCAAAATAAAACAAGGGGAGGAGAAGTCAAAGACTGGAAGCCTTCGGGCCAGTGATGATGCTCTGAACATATAATGGTGTGGGCTTCAGATTCACGTTGCCACTTAAGCGCTAAATCAACCTTATCCCAAGCAATCCGGCGGCGAAGTACTTCTATATGATGCTGCATTGCTTTATCTAATAAGGATAAATTGTTCCCATAGATGAGCGTGGTAGGCGTTATAGCTAGCTCATCTAAAAGTTGACGCCATTTCAACGGCGTCATCTTGGGAACGGTGGCCATCGCTAATAAGGCGTTAAGTTGGCGGCCATCTTGTACGGTATTCATGCTGTAACTCCTTTCGTTACAGCATCTGTATGCAAAGACTAGGGGTTAGCGACGATGGCTCCTGTCTTCACAAGCTCTCGCGCCCGCGTGATAATACCGTAACTTGCTTTTTCGAAGGTTTTGAAAATAATAATTTCACCAATTTTGATTGCAGGTTGATGCACGGTACTGCCGTCATCAAACACGCTGTACAAAGCGTTATTTTCACCTGCGTATTGGGGCGTATCGCCATCAATAATATCGGGACCTTGCGCATAGACCCCCATTACCGTTCCAGGCTCAATGGCTTCGCTACCTAGGTCCACAATAACCACATCATGTTTACCCAGTAATTCACGCTGATGAAGATTCCCCACCACATGGCCATTTTGCTCCGATGTGGCAGCTTGCAATACTAAGTCCTGCGCCCCAGCAAATTCGCCATCATAAAGGCGATCCCCCCGTTGTGCTTCGAAGTTTGAATTGTTGACCTTCACCAACCATTGAAACGGTACGGTATCGTCAATCATTTCCGCGTCGGCGATATGAAGAACCTGTATGCCTAAGACATCACCATCGAGGTTCTTTATCGTAGACTGCCGACGTATAATCCGGTACTGATCCGAAGATCTACCATAGCTACGACTCACCACAATATCATCGGTAATAAAGCGAGTGTCGGCGGTTTGATTACCCATTAAATAGGGCAAATCCTGATAGGTTTCATCGGAAATCAATTCATTTTTATTAAGGTAGGGTTCGATGGCTGACCATGGCAGCGTACTGATGGGAGCCGGCTTAGTTTGTTTTCTCACCGACGGCCCCAAAGTGATGTGTTTTTTATCTCGTTGCACCACCAATTGAGGTTCACCATCAATCATTCTAATGGTGAGCACATCCCCCGGATAGATAAGATGGGGATTGATAATTTGCGTATTGTTTTGCCACAATTCTGGCCATAACCACGGTTGATCGAGAAATAAATTCGCGATGTCCCATAAAGTATCATTCCGTTCCACCGTATAGGTTTGCGGCGCTCCTTCTTTTAACGTCAGGCCAAATGCCTGCCCGGTAAGGCTGGCCAATAACAATACGCCTGCCGAGAAGAGTGTTGTACAGCTTTTTTTTAATATTCTCGTTGCCATGGTGTCGTCAACTGCTCCTGTTGAAATTATCGACATAGACTCTATATCGACCATCGAGGGTATTTATTCAGTGTTAGGTTTGAAAATTGAGATTTAACAAAAAACCTGCACGAAAAACCCCTTTATACGATAGAATAGTACCAGAAACCACCGAGTAAATAGTGCTGGTATTTGGATCGTATATTTATTCATACAAGCGAGCGAAGTTGAGCGACAGATGGCAATATTAGACGTGTTAAGTTTTCCTGATGAACGGTTACGCACCGTAGCGAAACCTGTAGAGTCAGTGAACGATGAAATAAAACAACTTGTTTCCGATATGTTTGAAACCATGCGGGACGAAAAAGGCATTGGTCTGGCGGCCACCCAAGTTGACCGCCACGTGCAGGTTGTGGTGATGGACGTGTCGGAAGATCAAGACACGCCGCGGGTGTTTATAAACCCAGAAATCACATCAAAAGAAGGCAGCACAGTCAGCGAAGAAGGCTGTTTGTCTGTACCGGGCAATTACGCCAAGGTCGATCGGGCAGAAAAAGTGACAGTTAAAGCGTTGGACGCAGACGGTCAACCCTTTGAGCTTGAAGCTGACGGCCTGCTCGCCATTTGTATTCAACACGAATTGGATCATTTAAAAGGCATATTGTTCGTGGATTATCTTTCGCCTCTTAAGCGTCAAAGAATTCGTAAGAAACTAGAAAAAGAAGCCCGTTTGGCTGCCAAGTCGTAATAGTAAGGACAAACGTGACGACACCTCTTCGTATTATTTTTGCCGGCACGCCGGATTTTGCCGCCGAGCATCTTCGGGCCATTGTGGATTCTGCACACCAGATTGTTGCCGTTTATACCCAGCCTGACAGACCCGCAGGTCGAGGGAAAAAACTCACGCCAAGCCCTGTAAAAGTGGTCGCACAAACCCATAACATTCCGGTATATCAACCACAGAGTTTGAAGGATCCAGAAGCCCAAGCCACTCTTGCAGCAATACAAGCCGATGTCATGGTGGTGGTTGCCTATGGTTTAATACTGCCCTTACCTGTTCTTCAAATGCCCGCGCTAGGCTGTATCAACGTTCATGGCTCCATACTCCCCCGTTGGCGCGGTGCCGCACCGATCCAACGTGCAATATGGGCCGGAGACAAAGATACCGGTATCACCATTATGAAAATGGATGAAGGACTCGACACAGGGGATATGCTGCATATTGAAACCACCCCCATCGCACCAGAAGATACCAGCGCGAGTTTGTACGCCAAACTTGCCCAATCCGGGCCTAAAGCCCTGCTTCATGTGCTTGACGATTTATCGACGTTTATCAGCCATGCACAAGTGCAAGATGACGAGCAAGCTACCTACGCGAAAAAACTCAGTAAAGACGAAGCGCAAATCAACTGGCAAGATTGTGCAGAACAAATTGAACGTAACATACGTGCGTTTTTCCCATGGCCCGTTGCTTGGATGAAGTTACCCGACTGTAACGTTAAAGTGTTGTCCGCTTCGGTTACCCAAACCCCATCAACGCAAGTACCGGGAACAGTGATTAAAGCAGACAAACAGGGGATCGTCGTCGCTACCGGCACAAGGGATATTTGTTTAACTGAGCTACAAATTCCTGGCAAAAAAGCCCTGCCCGCCGCAGATGTAATCAATGCCCGTCGCGCCTGGTTTACCGCCGGTGAACCCATTGGCGGTGCGACAGCATGAGCCACCCTTTGCCACGACAGAAAAACCTGCGCGCCGATACTGCTTGGGTGATTTATCAGGTGCTCGAACAGGGTAAATCCACACGAGAATGCCTGGCACAAGTACAACGACGTCACCAAGGTAAAGATAATGCGTGGATCCAGGAAATGTCGCTAGGGGTATTCCGTCACCTTCCTATTTTGCAACACTGGCTTCGCCAGTTGTTAGACAACCCCCTTAAGGGGAAAAAGAAGGTGGTGGAGCACTTAATCTTGCTAGGCCTGTACCAAATGGCCTTTAGTCGTGTCTCTACTCATGCTGCCGTAAGTGAAACGGTAAATGCAGCCCCCTATTTAGGCGCGATGTCGCTTAAAGGGTTAGTCAACGCGATTTTACGTAACTTCGAGCGCCAATCATTAAAAGATCAGAAAATAGACAACCCGATAATTAAGAGCGGCTTGCCAAAATGGTTGTTCAAAAAACTGGAAACGGCCTACGGTGACGAACTGGGCCCCCTCGTTGACAACATGAACCAAAAAGCCCCCATTTGGTTGCGGGTAAATCTTTTAGAGGTTTCACGTGGAGCATTTTGTCAGCAGCTGGATGATTTAGGTGTTACCTATACGCTGCCAGACGCTCAATCCGCGGGAATAATATTAACAAGTCGCGTGGATATTACCGCTATTCCCGGCTTCCAAGAAGGCTGGTTCGCAGTACAGGATGGCGCCGCACAACTGGCCGCCACGTATTTACAACCCCAAGCAGGCGACAACATTTTGGATTGTTGTGCCGCTCCTGGTGGTAAAACCGGACATATTTTTGAAATACAGCCTGATATTGGCCATTGCACCGCACTAGATGCTGATGAAACCCGGCTGCTGCGGGTGAAGGAAAATATGCAACGCTTACAGCATACCCCAACGATAATAACCGGTGATGCATTAGAACCGGGCACCTGGTGGAACGGTGAACAGTATGATCGTATTTTACTCGATGCGCCCTGCTCCGCCACCGGCGTTATCCGACGTCACCCCGATATTCGCTGGCTACGTAAAGCGTCAGACATTGAAGCACTGGCGGATTTGCAATCTCGTATTCTTGATACCATGTGGTCGCTATTAAAGCCTGGGGGTACCCTTCTTTATGCCACTTGCTCCATTCTCCCACAGGAAAATGTAGACCAAATTAAGCACTTTTTATCCCGCACCGGTGATGCACAATTGTCTACACTTACCGATGGTGAATCAACACAGAAACCAGGACGCCAGATCTTGCCAGGCGAGCAACAAATGGATGGTTTCTATTACGCGAGACTGATAAAGTCTTTGCATTAACAATAAAAAGCGTCAAAGGTATTAATGAAAATCATCATTCTTGGTGCAGGACAGGTTGGCGGTACCCTTGCGGAAAACCTGGTTGGTGAAAAGAACGAGATTACCGTCATTGATTCTGATCCTACCATCTTGCGGGCATTACAGGACAGACTCGATCTTCAAGTAGTTGAAGGCGTGGGCTCTCATCCTGATATCCTGAAAAAAGCAGGAGCCGAAGATGCGGATATGCTTATTGCTGTCACCAACAGTGATGAAAGCAATATGCTTGCTTGTCAGGTCGCCTACAGTCTATTTAAAACACCAACGAAAATAGCCCGAGTACGTAGCGAACAGTACATTATTTATCAAGAGCAACTGTACAAAGAACAAAACATCCCCGTTGACCACATCATTGCCCCCGAACAATTAGTCACCACAGCGATAAAGCGTCTTATTGATTATCCCGGTGCCTTACAGGTTGTTGAGTTTGCGGAAGGTAAGGCAAGCTTAGTGGCGGTAAAAGCCTATTATGGTGGTTTGCTGGTGGGGCATGCCTTATCGGCACTGAAAGAACATATGCCCAATGTGGAAACCCGTGTGGCAGCCATTTACCGCCGAGGTCGCCCTATTCGCCCCCTTGGCACAACGGTTATCGAAGCCGATGATGAAGTGTTCTTCATTGCTGCCACTAAACATATTCGCGCAGTGATGAGCGAACTGCAAAAACTGGAATCATCCTATAAACGGATCATGATTGCAGGCGGTGGACTCATTGGTGCTGGTTTGGCAAAACGTCTTGAACACAAACACAATGTTAAACTCATCGAGTTTAGTCCCACCCGTGCCCAATACCTGTCAGCCAATTTGGATAAGACCATTGTGTTTTCCGGCGATGCGTCTGATCCTGAATTGCTCAACGAAGAAAGTATTGATCAGGTTGATGCCTTCATTGCCGTGACCAATGATGACGAAGCCAATATTATGTCGGCCATGCTAGCTAAGCGGATGGGGGCACAAAAAGCCATGGTACTCATTCAACGCAGTGCCTATGTGGATCTTGTCCAAGGGGGTGAAATTGATATTGCGTTTTCTCCGCAGCAGGCCACGATTTCAGCGTTACTGACCCATATCCGCCGTGGAGACATTGTTAATGTTTACTCACTACGTCGCGGTGCCGCAGAAGCCATCGAAGCCATCGCTCATGGTGATAAAAACACATCAAAAGTAGTGGGAAGAGAAATAGGCAGTATTAAATTACCGCCAGGCACCACCATCGGTGCCGTGGTACGGGAAGATAACGTGATCATCGCTCACAGCGATACGGTTATCGAAGCCAACGACCACGTCATTCTCTTTTTGGTAGACAAAAAATACATCAACGATGTGGAAAAGTTGTTCCAGCCCAGTGCCTTCTTCTTTGGCTGATTAGCTTCGCCAGAAGGTAGGTGAAAACAACACCAATAAGGAAAAGACTTCCAATCGACCAAACAGCATGGCCAACACGAGCAGCCACTTACCTGGGTCGGTCACTTCAGAATACGTTCCTGCTACGCTGCCTAACCCCGGTCCAAGGTTGTTCAAGGTGGCGGCAGTGGCGGTAAAGGCGGAGATGTTATCCAGTCCTGCTGCAATCAGACCAATCATAATTACTACAAAAACAATAGCGTAAGCCGAGAAGAATCCCCACACGGCTTCCACTACCCGATCCGGCATGGCCCGTTCTCCTAACTTAACGGCATAAACCGCTTTGGGGTGAATAAGCCGGTCTACTTCTCGCTTTCCCTGTAAGAAAAGCAACAGTACACGCACGACCTTTAACCCGCCTCCCGTGGACGACGCACAGCCACCAATAAAGCTGGAGAATATCAATAATATGGGTAAAAAAGCCGGCCATGAAGAAAAGTCCGTGGTGGCAAAGCCAGCGGTGGTGCTAATGGAAACGGCCTGAATCATGGCTTGATCTAGGGCTTCTTCGGCAGAGGAGTAGTACCCGGTTAATGTCAACACAAGAAAGCACACAGAAATAAGTACGAACTGAATAAACAAAAAGGCTTTAAACTCGGGATCGCGGGTATAGCCTTTTAACGATCGAGAACTTGCCGCAGCATAGTGCAATGAAAAGTTCAGTGCAGCGATCATTAAGAACACCGAGCACACCACATTGACCATGGGGCTATCAAAGTAACCCAAACTGGCATCATGATTCGAAAAACCACCAATGGCAACGGTGGAAAACGCATGACAAACGGCGTCGAACCAGCCCATTCCCGCCAGCATATAAGCACCGCAACAGGCGATGGTTAAAGATAAATAAATATACCAAAGATGCTTGGCTGTATCGGCAATTCTCGGCGTCATCTTAGAATCTTTTACCGGACCTGGGGTTTCTGCCCGATACAACTGCATACCACCAACACCAAGTATGGGTAAAATGGCCACCGCCAATACAATGATCCCCATTCCTCCTAACCACTGCAATTGTTGTCGGTAAAATTGCACCGAATGCGGCAAAAACTCAATTCCTTCAATAACGGTGGCACCGGTGGTAGTTAACCCGGAAAAAGATTCAAAGAAGGAATCGGCAACGGACATACTTGGTTGTTCAAGAAGAATAAAGGGAATAGCGGCAAAACTGGCCAGTACGGTCCAAAACAGCACCACAATAAGAAAGCCTTCCTTCGCCCGTAAATCATTTTTTTGATAACGGTTGGGATACCACATGAAGGTGCCGGTGATCACACACAGAATAAACGCGATAATAAATGGAAGACCACTACCATCCTGAAAGATCAGAGAAATTAATGCGGGAGGGATCATAGTTACGCTAAATAGCGCCACAAGTAACCCCAGTATACGTACAATCGCACGGTAGTGCATGTTCCGATAAGCCTTATTGTTTTTCTTTCACTGCGCTTGGTGCCATTATGCGGTGAGGAAGACGAAAGGGAAAGACCCTTTCGTTAATCCATTGCCAGGACGGTTTCTACCATTTTATCAATGCCTGACTTTGCCTCAAGAATATCCTGCGCCAACATGTAGGCCGGTGTGGTCACCAGTTTCGCTTCGGTATCAATAACAATTTCATCGACCGCACAATTGACATGGGTGGCCCCCAGGGCCTCTAATCCTTCAGCCGTCGCCTTATCGTTGCCAATGGTTAATTTTCTGCCACTACCGTAAACCGCGGCGGCTAATGCCGGTGCTATACAGGCATATCCAGCGGGCTTACCGGCCTCGGCAAAGGCTTTACATACCGTAAGTACATCCTCATCAATTGAACACTCAGCACCATCAAGGGCAAAGGTACACAGATTTTTCGCCGCACCAAAACCACCTGGCAGGATCAGGGCATCAAAATCGTCAACATTGCACTCGGTGACCGGTTTGATCTCACCCCGTGCAATACGTGCCGATTCCACTAACACATTGCGGCTTTCCTCTTCTGCGACTTCACCGGTTAAATGATTAATTACATGCAGCTGCGGCCGATCTGGAGCAAAGCATTGATAGCTCGCTCCCTGTTCACGAATTGCCAATAATGTAATAACAGCTTCATGAATTTCCGCACCATCAAAAACACCACTACCACTTAAAATTACCGCTACATTTTTCATTCACACTCTCCCATTTCTGTCTGCCGCCCTTCTAAATCAAGGCTTATATCTTTTAAGATTAAAAAACAAACAATTCAAAGCAAAAAAATTCTGAAAAGCTGCTGTCACTCTTTGTTATCAGTATGCTACATTATCTGCCCGATTTGGTTAAACACTAAATCTGTAATTCACTAAGTTATCCACATTTTCAAGGAAGAATTTACTACTTAAGGAACTAACTACCCTATCCCTTTCAGGCCTCATTTTTAAAGATCTCCAGTGTGTACCACCAGAAGCGATCGTGCCCCTTGATCTCGCTTTAACCTCTTTTGATCACAAAGTTATCCACAAGGGATCCCGTAATACCGATCATTCCTCCATTGGCGTTACGCCCTTGCCTGTGGCATCCTTCAGACTTTCACGTTCCCACGATTAAAAAAGTCTATGTCTGAAGATAAAAAACCGCCCTTTATACTGGTAGACGGATCCTCCTATTTATTCCGCGCTTTTCATGGTATGCCGCCATTAACAAACTCAAAAGGTCAGGATACCGGCGCAATTTACGGCGTCATCAATATGCTACGAAGCCTGATACGGCAATATCATCCTACCCATATCGCCGTGGTATTTGACGCCAAAGGTAAAACATTTCGGGATGACATGTATGCCGAATACAAGGCCAATCGGCCACCCATGCCTGAAGAACTGCGATCGCAAATTAAGCCCTTGCACGAAATCATCAGAGCCATGGGGTTACCTATTATTGTGGAAGACGGCGTAGAAGCCGATGATGTTATCGGCACATTATCCCGACAAGCCGCTGAAAAAGGAATAGATACCCTCATTAGCACCGGCGACAAAGACATGGCCCAACTGGTCAATGAACATGTGACATTGATCAATAC
>NZ_JBAHZB010000082.1:0-15596 GCF_036697315.1 Alteromonas sp. 14N.309.X.WAT.G.H12 | reverse complement strand
CCGCAACGCCGGTGGCCTGCTTAGAATTAGAACAAGCATTACTCGGGTTAAACTGGTCAGATCCTACATGCGTTACCTGAGGGGTACTCACTGTTAATGGGGCAGATTGTGAAGCAATCACATCACCCTGTTTGTTACATACAACGGCTTTAAGACCAGATGTGCCTAAATCAATACCCAAAAAATGCATATCAACCCTTTTTTAATTTGTCATTTAACATATCATTTACGATTTTCACCTATGACTCAATTACGAAAAGTGACAGCGTATCTTACGTTTATTTCTTTCTACCGCGAATTTAAAACTACCGGCCATTGAAACGCCCGTTGTCGGAAAATTAAAGGTAGCGAGGGATTTTCCATCTACTTCATAGTACTTTAGTTATACATTGGGGTATTATTCCCCGGCTTTTTGTGTTTCCTAATGGTAAACAGGATTTGTTTTCCAATCGGAGTGCTTTTATGTTGTTGTCTGAGTCATTTCATGGTGTATATCGGTTTACGCAAAGCTTTTTGGCAAAATATAACGCTCATGTTTAATTGGCGTTGGCTGCTTTTGTGGGTCTGTGCCTTTCCCGTTGCAGCAGGGTGTCATCTAGTCGAGCCCGGTGAGCAACAAAATGGCGAGCCTATCCCCTTGGTATTAGGTTCACAGGCACTGGTGTATCAGTGTCTGCTTGAGGATGTCCAGGTGATACATTTTCGGCTCGATATTATCAAAGATGCCTATGCTACGTTGGAAAATGGTCAACAATTACGTCCCTTAAGTAGTTCGAGTAAAGCCTTTTTATTACCGGTGGGAGACTATAAATTAACCCTAACGGTGAATGCTCAACGGGCCCGTTTTATCGAACCTAAAATTGAACCTGTGGCGAGTTTCTACGGGAATGATTACGTGCATAACGCCGTGCTTACCGGCTTTTTAGGGTTTAGTGGGGCGTTGATGATTTTTGTTGGCGTGTTAGGACGCAGCTTAAAAGATACCAGTTTCTATGCCTACAGCGCTTATATTGCCAGTGCCGGTACGTTTTTCTTTATTCAAGAAGGCATGCTTAATTTGTTTATTCCTTCTTTTATTCTGGCAAATGATATTCGTTTGAAAATGGTTTTTGCCGGCCTGACTGTTTGGACGGCGGTGCGCTTTATTATGCAATTGCTCGATTTTCCAAGCTTAATTCGTCAGCGCTATTGTTATTTGTTTCTCTGCGCGGCGGGCAGCGTTTTAGGGTTAGCACTCATTCAGGCCGTTATACCTGAGTCTTACACCCAGTCTATTAGTCGCTATATGGGAACCATTACCTTAACGGGAATCGGTGGCATTATGGTTGCCACTGGGTATGCGGTAAAGCAGCGGGTAGCTGGGGCTCAGTTAGTTTTTTTGTCGCTAATGGTACTGTTTTTTAGTATGACATTCCGTTTGTATCTGCATGAATTAAGCCCCTTTTTGCATCGTTATGGCCTGATTATTTCAGTCACCATTGAAGCCATGTTGCTGGCTATTGCCGCATCGGAAAAAGTCCGTCGATTGAATATAGACAAGACCCGGGCGTTCCGTGATGCGTCGGCGGATAGCTTGTGTCCGGTACTAAATCGACGAGGATGGGAATCTGCTGCGGATCAGATGCTTAAACGCCACGCTAGAAGAGGAGGGGTGTTGTCTTTATTTTTTATTGATTTAGACAAGTTTAAGCATATCAATGATGCCTATGGCCACGCTGTCGGAGATGCTGTGTTGGTTCATGTGGCCACGACACTAAAAGAACAATGCCGAGAACAAGATTTGGTGGGGCGCTTTGGCGGCGATGAATTTGTGGTGTTAAGTCACAGTTTAAATCCTATACAGTCAGAACGACTTCGAGGTCGGCTTAATAATATTTGTAATCAGTTCATTGTGCATATCAACAATCACGTCATTTCTTTAAGTGGCAGTGTGGGCCTTTGTATCGCAGAAGAACCTCATAAAAGTATCCAAGCATTGCTGCATCAAGCGGATGTCCAAATGTATGAGCAAAAAATAGGGAATAACCGCCATGACAGCGGTTATTTGCAAAACGACGTACCCTAGCCAAAGGGAAGTTAAACATCATCCATGCTGGCGAGTAAATCCTTTACCTTCACGCTCACAAGGCCGCTGCTAATGTCTGACATGGCATAGGGTAAAATGAGCTCTCCCCGGTGAACCAGAGCGCCACAACTATACACCACGTTGGGCACATAACCTTCTCGCTCTTGTTCATGGGGACGAAGCAAGGGCGTGGTTAATTTTTTTATCACCCGGCTAGGGTCGTCCAGATCCAGTAGTATGGCGCCTATGGAATACTCCCGCATGGGACCGACACCGTGGGTCAGAACTAACCAACCTTCATCGGTTTCAATGGGGGAGCCACAGTTGCCTAATTGTATGAACTCCCAGGGCTGGGATGGGGTTTGTACTAGGGTTGCTTCATCCCAACGGGAAATGGAGTTTGAAAACATGATGTAATTGTTTTCACCATCGAGGCGCCCTAACATGGCGTATTTTCCGTTGATTTTGCGGGGAAACAGCGCCATCCCTTTATTTTTTGCCCCATTGCCGTTAAAGGTGGATATCTTGAAATGGGTAAAGTCCTTGGTTTCCATTAGCTGAGGCAGGATGTTTTTCCCATCATAGGCGGTATATGTGGCGTAATAGGTTTGTTGGTCGCCATCGTGGAATTCTACAAACCGCGCATCTTCAATACCAGCAACCTCGCTGGGAGCAAGGGGGAAGATGATCCGTTCGGAAATACTTTGGGTTTTGTGAAAATTGATTTCATAGTTTGCGTGGGCCACCAGCTGAATGGTTTGTAAACACTGGGCGTAGTCATCGGTAACATTCTGGCATGATAGCTCCACTATGGCGTTATCGATGTCACGAAGGGTAAATTTGTCGGGCAGGCGCTGCAATAAATCTCCAAGCGGCTTTTTCTCTGGTGCAAAGCAGGCTACCCGTTGCACAAAGGTGGCTTTTTCGAAGGGCGTTTCGAGCTTTTGCCGTGGCATTTCCACAATATCACTGACAGGATCAAAAAGAATACTGCCATCTTCTTTGATGATACCACTGCGAAAACACAAAGAAGATATATGCCCTTCTCCCACAGCCCGTAAACTCATGACAAAACGAAGTTCATTGGGCCCTAAGTTATTTTGATCAGGATGACGCACAATGGAGGGATTAAACAGGGCCGCCGATGATACGGAATACTCCATGGTAAAATAAGCTCCCAGCAACATTTTCTGGGTGTGGGACAGCGTAGTATTTTCAGGTGTATAGGGTTCTACCAGCTTAAAGTTGGCATCCAGAATGCTGTTGAGATCCCGGTGACGTTCTGAAAAATCCAACCGCAGGCGGTCTAACAAGGCATTGGTATCCTGTTTTGATAAGGCCAGCACCCGGTTGATAATGGCTTGTATGCGAGCTGGTCCGCCCGAGGGTATGTGGGGACGGCAAATCACCAACGAGGGATCTGGATGTAACTTCCATTTGCGGCGTTTAACACCGAGTTTTTTTTCAGGGGTTTGTGTAACGGGTAAACTGTTCATTGCATTTCCTTCCTATTGCTATTGTTGGGCAAGGATCTTTTGGTAAACAGTAAGGTAATTATCAACCATGGCATCGGCACTAAAATGGTGTTTGACATGGTCTTGGCATTTTTCTCGTACAATCTCATCAATACATTTGACTGCCGTCACCGCATCGTCAGTGTTGTTGCATAAAAAGCCATTTTCTCCGTGGATAATCAATTCCGGCATACTGCCCCGGTTAAATGCAATAACCGGTGTGCCGCATGCCATAGATTCGATCACCGAAAGACCAAAGGGTTCATCAAATTGAATGGGGTGAAGTAACGCCGCCGCATGACTGAGCAAGGTATTTCTTTGTTGAGCATCGGCGACCCCCACATATTGGATGTGGTCACTGTTTAAGGCCGGTTTTACATACTGATTAAAATACCCTTCATCCTGGATAATACCCGCCATGATTAAGGGTTTACCGCTACGCTTGGCAATCTCGATGGCTTCTTTGGCCCCCTTGTCATGATGGAACCTGCCAAAAAAAACAAGGTAATCATCATGCTTGTGGTGAAATTCAAACTGGGATAAATCAATACCATGATAGACGGTATCTATGTATTTCAGGTCGTCGGCCCGGTCACTGTTGGAGATAGAAACAAAGTAGCTGCGATCATTATATTGCTTATAAACGGGTAAAATTCCCTTAGAAGAAAAACCATGGATGGTGGTGACCACCGGCGTTTTTGTCATCTGGGTATAACTGAGGGGCAAAAAGTCAAAATGGTTGTGAATAATGTCAAATTCGTCGCCCTGCTCAAAAACTTGGGCTATATGCAAACATTCCCAAACTTTCGGAATAATGGTTTTATCTTCTTCGTAACCTTTGGCGCACACCGATTTTAACTTGGCAGAGGTAATGGAGTCACCGGTGGCAAACAGGGTCACATCCTCACCGCGGGCAACTAACCCTTCAGTGAGGATGGACACCACGCTTTCCCAGGGGCCGTAATGGCGAGGAGGCGTTCGCCATGCAATGGGAGCAAGCATTGCTATCTTCATAATAAAACTGCCTTTTCGGAAGAGTCTTTGGATTGTTCTGTTAAGTTGTCTTCAGCATGTGATATATGCATGGCAACTAACGATTGTAACCAAGATAACGTCGATTCCGCCCCCTGATTAAGGTTCACCCCATGGCTTTCTAAGCCGTCATAACATCCGCCGGTTTTGGCATCATACAAAGGGATATTTAAATCATTATTACCGAGGTACCAATTGAAGGTGTTGACGGCGCAATCACGCCATTGTGTTTGCTTGGTAACCGTATAGGCAAGCAAGCAGGCTTGTAGACTCGCACAGGCTTCTAAGGGTTGTTGATCAAAGCGAGCCCGTTCCGCGTTCCTCTCATACCAGCCATTACATCCGATGGGAACAAACACATCTTTTTCAAACTGGAGAGCCATCAACCAATCTAAGGCATTGAGGCCGACTTCAATCATGTCGGAGCGTTCCAGAGTTTGGCCGCATTCAATTAAACTTTGGCAAAGACGGGCGTTATCGTAAGTCAGGGTGTTTTCTGGCCAGCACCAATCTGTGGCACTGTCTTTAACGAAAGAAAAGGCGGAAAACAGGGTATCAGAGAGCTTTTCCAGTAATCGGCGAACTTCAGAATCACCGGAAAAAACACGTAAATAGGCACTGCAGCCGAGGAGAGTAAAAGCGATGCCCCGCAGTGAGGTAAAGCGTTCGGTGACCTCTAAACCCCGCTTAAAAAGATAGGAGGCGAAGGGTTGTTGTCTGGCACCACCAAATAAGGAGACGGCTTTACCGAGCGCCCAAATTGCACGCCCGTGAGCGTCTTCAGATCCCGCGTCTTCCAACCAGGTTCGCTCGTAACTCATAAAGTTACGAAAATACCCATTTTCTTCATTAAAGGCGTGACCTAAAAATGACAGATAAGTATCAGTCAGTTTGCGGCATTGCTCGGTATGAACAAAGTTGTTGTGCAGTGCTTCTGCGGTGACCATCAGCGCCCGGGCGTTGTCATCGGTACAATATCCATGGCTACGATGGGCAATGGTATATTTTGCATGTTGCAGTATGCCGGTGTCATCACTGAGGGCAAATAGGTGATTAAAGCAGATTTCTGGTAATTGAGTCAGTTGCGCGCTTCTGGTATCCACTGAAAACTGGTTTCGCTGTGGTTTAGGTTCCCGAGAGAGGGAGCAAATAGTGTCATTAAAGACCTCCATATAGGATGTTGCTACTTCCCGCCAACGGGCAGAACGGGTGAAGTCATAGGCTTTTTTCCGGGTTTGATGGCGCAGCTCTTCATTTTCAAGATATTGCAAAATCCCATGACTGATGGCGGAAGCATCTTTAAAGGGCACCAGCGTACCGCGGCCATCTGCCAGCATTTCTTCGGCGTACCAATAAGGGGTTGAGATCACCGGCTTTCCGGTTCCCATGGCGTAGGCCAGTGTGCCGGAAGTGATTTGCGCTTCACCAATATAGGGGGTGATATAAATATCGGCGGCGGCCAGGTATTCACAGAGCTCTTCTTGGGTGACAAAACGGTTATGAAAAATAACGTGTTGTTCCAGTTTTAATTGTCGCACCAAGTTTTGCAATTGTAAGCGGTAATGTTCCCCCTCATCGCGGACAATATTGGGGTGGGTGGCGCCAAGCACGATATAAACAATATCCGGGAATTTTTCCACCACCTGGGGCAGGGCTTTTATGGCATATTCAATGCCCTTATTTTGAGAAAGCAGCCCGAACGTCAGCAGCACTTTTTTTCCCATTACGCCAAATTGTTCTTTGTAGTAATTGGGATCCACAAAGGGAATATCGGGAATGCCATGGGGGATAAAGGCGATTTTTTTGGCAGGAATGTCATAGACGTCACGAAGAATATCCACCGCTTTATGGCTCATGACAACTAACCGATCAGAACGCTCGGCGATTTTTAACATCACATGTCGGTAGTCGCTGGGAGGATCTGTCAGTACCGTATGCAGGGTTGTCACAATAGGGACGCGGGCTTCTTGCATGAGTTTGAGTAAATTACTGCCGGCAGCACCGCCAAAAATGCCAAATTCGTGCTGAATACAAATCACATCGGGTTGGTTTATATTCAGAAAATCTGCGGCAAGGGAATAGTCTTTAAGGTTATTTTGGTTCAGTTCAAAGCGTACTACGTCAGGATACTTGTACCTGTGTTGCTGATCGTTCATTGCCATTGTCCAGCAATCCGTACTGGGAAAGGTATCGGACACCGCATTGACAAGGTGGGTGGTAAAAGTGGCAATGCCACAGTGTCGTGGTAGATAGTTGCCGATAAAAGCGATTGAATTAATTGACGAAAATTGTTTCGATATTTTCGTATTCATGAAAACGTTCTCTCCATGCTTAGGAATCAAAACAGGTCTAGCCTTGCCATGCTCCGATACAGCAGAGAAGAAATGATCGATGCAAGGCCAGGGGAAATGAGGTTGTTATCAGCCTACAAAAATCTTAAAAATATATGAGGAACGCCAACCGAACTTTCAAGTATAGGGTTGGCGTGTTTTTAGATAAATTTTTTATAAAGGAGGTCTTTTTTTATTCCACAGAAAAGACCTTATCCGAAGCGGTTTTCCCGTATCAGTTCGATAGTGTGGTGAGGCGTTGGCGGATTTTACCTTCTTCCTGTGCAATATTGACCGCTGCTTTAATACTGGATGCCACCGCATCAACGGCACTGGAATGCACACCACACAGTGAGGATACTAAGCATACCGTACGCTCCATAGTCGGGCTGACAATGCGACGGGCACTGACCAGTTTGCCTTTTACATGATCATGAATCATATCCCAGGCGGTGATAGTGTGAGCGATACCTTCCACGGCCAGTTTCAGACTGGAATGAGCTGATTGAAAATCTAATAGAAAGTTAAATTCAATGCCGTTTTCAAAGGCGTATCGATCCAGTGTTCTGCGCATGGAGTGTTTACCGGGGCTCGATACAATAGCGTAGTTAGGCAGTTCAGAAAACGGAATATCGCTTTTATCAAGAAGATCGGGATCATAAGGGCCCACCAAATAAAGTTGTTCTACATAAAGCGGCTCTATTTTTCTGTCTACCTGAGTTTGGATGTCATAGCTCATCATCAAATCGAGCAAATCGTTGTTAAAAGAACGTTCCAGCGTAGTCGTATTACCTTCTTCCACGATAAGATTGATCCCCGGGAATTGCTGGTGCAAAATTCTGGACAGTGGGGCGGCAAGTGCGTTATTTAATCCCACAGGCAACCCCAATCGCACATTTCCCGTGGGGCTATCTTTGCACCCTACCAGGGATGAACGTACATCGTCGATTTGTTTTAATAGCGACTGAGCAGCGGGAAGAAACTGTTCGCCAGCATACGTGAGGGCAACCCCTCGTCGGTCCCTATCAAGTAACTTTACCCCTAGACTTGTCTCCAAGCTTTTTAAACTCAAGCTCAATGCCGGAGGCGTAATATGAGAGTTTTCACTGGCTTTACGAAGGTTGCCAGCTTCGACTACCGCAATGAAATGACGCAATTGTCTTATTTCCACGTTTTAACCTTTCCTGAGCTAATTGTTATCTACTTGTAAATCGAGAGTAAGTTATACTTAACATTTTAGGCAGAATAATCAAATATATTTAACTTCTTTACTTTGTTAATTTTGAGTTGTTAATAAAATGTAGCCGCGCGTGGTGCAGACCGACACGCATAGCTTGATTGACTAGTGACTCGAAATTTAAGAAGAAAAGAGGGTTTTACATGACATTGTCTAAGAGCGCTATAGCGACTATCGCTGCGCTATCCTTTACCGCTGTGGTGACAAAAGCGAATGCAGAGGTTCAGCAAAAACCAAATGTTGTACTTATCGTCACAGACGATATGGGGTATAGCGATTTATCTTGTTATGGGGGCGAAATTCCCACGCCTAATATTTGTTCACTGGCAGAAAATGGCGTAAAGGTCACCGACTATTACACCAATCCTATGTCGGCGCCCACCCGTTCCATGCTGCTAACCGGTGTCGATAATCACAAAGCCGGATTGGGGAATATGCCGCCGTTAATGGGGGGAAATCAGGTGGGGCGTCCAGGGTATGAAGGCTCATTAAACAACCGTGTGGTCACGGTGGCAGAAATGCTTAAAACCGCAGGGTATCACACCTATATGGCTGGCAAATGGCATCTCGGTCATACTTACCAATCGTCACCAAAAGGCCGAGGATTTGATAAATCTTTTGCGTATTCCGGTGGCGGCGTGTCGCACTGGGCCGATGCATTACCGTTAAATCCCTTTGAAGCCCCCTTCTTTTATTATTTAGAAGATGGGTTAAGAGTGGATAAGTTACCCGCGGATTTTTATTCGTCCGATTACTACACCGACAAAATTATCAGTTACCTAGATAGCCAACCGGCAGACGAACCGTTTTTTGCTTATCTTGCTTTCACCGCCCCCCACGATCCGCTCCACGCTCACCAACAATGGATTGATAAGTTCGATGATGGTCGCTATGCCGTGGGCTACGATGTAATACGCCAACAGCGTCTTGCGAACGCAAAGGCATTGGGACTGGTAAGTGAAGATACTCAGGATGTGGTTAATAACAAGGATTATAAACCCTGGAATACGTTAAGTGCAGAAGAGAAAAAAGTATCAGCAAAGAAAATGGCGATTTACGCGGCCATGGTGGCAGAAGTGGATGCCAACGTAGGTAAACTAATAGATCACTTAAAAGAGACCGGGGAGTTTGATAACACGCTGTTTATCTATACCCATGACAATGGTACCAATCCCAAACCCACGAGTAATTACACGGGTAACTCCGAAAAATTCCTTGCCCAGTTTGACAACAGTTTCGATAACATGGGGCAGCCAGGATCGTACTTGTCTTATGAGGCAGGGTGGGCCGAAGCAGGAACATCGCCTTTTGCTTACTACAAAACTACCACCGGGCAAGGCGGCGTGCGTGTGCCCTTGATCGTCTCAGGTAATCCCATTGCCCGTAAAAACAGCTTTGCCTCTTCCGGCAAAATCCACGTCACTGATGTGACCCCCACCATCATTGATTGGGCCGGCGTGGAGAAACCCACACACCGCAATGGGGTAGATTTATACGATTTCGATGGTCACTCATTCCGTGCCTTTATTGAAGGAAAATCAGATCATACCCGAACCCCCAACGATGCCATTTTCTTTGAACTGAACAACTACAAAATGGTGATCCAGGGCGATTATAAATTGCGGGCGTTCGCGGGGGCTCATGCTAAAACCGTGGGTACCCAATGGATGTTATTCAATATTGTTGAGGATCCTTCCGAGCAACACGATCTTGCCAGCACCTATCCTGACAAAGTGGAGAAGTTAGCCGCGCTGTATGACAACTACGCGAAAAACGCCGGTGTGATAGAGAAAGAGCCAGGCTACCCTACCATGTATCACCGGCAGACCTGGTCAATTCGAGATGGCGTGTTTAGCGGTAATCCCGATGCGCCACATCAGACACCACACAAGTAACGTTATTACGCGTTGTACGGAGGCATTATGGACTACCCTTTTCATCTCATCATCAAACCTGTGGGTGATCAGTGTAATTTGAATTGCAGTTACTGCTTTTACAAAGAAAAAAGCGAAGAGGGGTCGGTAATGTCCTTCGACACGCTGGAAACGCTCACGAAACAGTATATTGAGGAACAACCTGCCTCATGCCGTGAAGTCCAGTTTGTGTGGCAAGGTGGCGAACCTATGTTGGCGGGCTTGCCGTTTTATGAACAGGCGGTGGCATTGCAGCATAAATATCGCCGGCCCGGTATGAGCATTACTAACGCGATGCAAACCAACGGCACGTTAATCAACAATCGTTGGATTACCTTTATGAAACGCCATGACTTTCAGGTGGGTATTTCCATCGACGGCATGGCGCCAGTTCATGATGCCGAGCGTATTTATTACACAGGGAAATCATCTCATCAGAAAGTGATTAATGCCTACCGAAAACTACAAGCCGCCGCCATTAGAACGAACATTCTTTGTGTGGTGCATCAGGGCAATGTGGCAATGGGCGGGCAACTTTATCGCTATTTCGTTGAACAATTAGATGCCCGTAGCATTCAGTTTTTACCGGTGGTGGGGGAAACTACGGTGGATCCGGCCTTATGGGGCGAGTTTTTAGTACAGAGTTTTACCGCCTGGTGTGACAACGGAATTGGCCGGGTGTCGGTGCAACTGTTTGATGCGTCTTATGCGCGCATTATTCAAGGAATTGAAACCTTTTGTGTGCATTCCCATGAATGTGGCCATCAACTTGCCGCAGAACGAAACGGGGATATTTTTTCCTGTGACCAGTATGTGGAAAAGCAACATCATATTGGTAATGTGTCTACAGAAAGTTTTGCGTCTATGTTGGCCAAACCGATTCATAACCGCTTTGTTGCCATGTCGACCAGCCAGGATGTCGCTTGCCAAAGCTGTGAAATAAAAGGGCTTTGTCAGGGTGGCTGTCCTAAGCACCGAGACCAAAAAGGGAAAAACAAATTGTGTGAAGGTTATTACCGTTTCTTCACACATGCCATTCCTTATTTTTACGCCTTTGGTGAATGTATCAGGCGCAATATGCCGGTGCATCAGTACAGGCGTTTCTTACCCGAAATCAAAATGAAAATCGCCTAACGCGATGTAAATAAAAAATCACGCAGTACGCTTTTTCCCTTCTTACTTATTGATAACACAATACGAGGGCAGGGCGAGTGCGTGCCTATTATTAATGAGGTAATTATGAAACAAGTATCAATGGTGGCTTTGTCGGCTTTGTCGGCTTTGATGAGCACAACTGCCAGTGCAAAAGTACTGATGCAGGATAACGGGGTAAATGTAGGCTGGATGGAAGAAATCAGCAGTGATTCCGAAGCGTCGGGGCAATATAGTCGCAATTTCCTTATCGCCCATCATCGCACGGTTGCGGATTGGGGAATGGTCTTTGTTAAAGGGCAAATGGAAAACGTGGGGGCCACCAGTGACGATCTTGACGGCAATGATGGCGATGTGTGGTTTAAAGCCATGACCACGGTATATTACAACCTAAATGATTCCGGATTAATGGGCTGGTATGATTTATTTGTCAATCAAAACCAAAACGTGGCTGAAGTACACAATGTGCTGGGCATTGCTTATAAACACAGATTTAACAAACTGACGCTTACGGGGGGATTAGGCATGAATTATTTTTCTGGCCATACGCCCTTAGGCAGTGCTGAAGGTTTGATGACGCCGGTGGCACGGATCACCGCCACCTATCCCATCAGTAACAACCTCAACACCTTTGTTGTCGTCAACGCCCATTTAGATAGAGATACCGATGCGCTGGCGGATTCTTTTGCCAGTTGGGGGAAAACCGGCCATCAAATTTTAGCGGGGGTGAATTATACCTTTGCACCGAAATGGGATCTTAACCTGACTTATCGTAAGTTTGATAATTGGGGTGGCTACGCAGAAGGCGGGGATAGTGTGGTTACCACCGTGGGCTACCACTTCTAGATTGTGGCAAGGGCGGCATCGCTGACCGGGAATGGCGGTTTAAATAAGCTTCGTTTGACCACATTCAGCGACCTGCCCTATTGCGTTCTTGCAACCTCATCCCCATGCTAGTGCTCATTGAATGAAATAGAGCGTTAAGGAGCAAAAGCATGGGACGACATTTTGAGCAAGCAGATGGATTGTATGAAGATAAAGATGAAGCGACCTGTGGGTATGTGTTTAATCAAACTATGCTGCGTATTGCCGATCCAGCGCGTTCGTTAGATTTTTATACCCGGGTAATGGGTATGACCTTGCTGAAACGTCTTGATTTCCCGGCAATGAAATTCAGTTTGTATTTTCTCACCACCGGTGAGGATTTTTCGGATATCAGTGACGATCCTGGGGTTCGCACTACGCAGACCTTTGGTCGTCCAGCGATGCTTGAATTAACCCATAACTGGGGCGATAGCGCTGAAAAAACCCAATACCATAATGGTAATAGTGAACCTAAAGGATTTGGCCATATCGGTTTTCATGTGCCTGATTTACACGCTGCCTGTGCCCGATTTGATGAACTGGGAGTGGTGTTTCAAAAGCGTCCGGAAGATGGCTCAATGAATAACATTGCCTTTATTAAAGATCCTGATGGTTATTGGATAGAGATATTCAATGCCAAAGATCTTTCCGATATGTAACGTATAGACTTATTTGTAGGGTGTTTTTAGCTTTAGCGTTAATGTGTTCTCATTGTGCACCTAGCGCTTTACGCCTTACTCAAAAGAAATATAATCGCCCTGGGAAGGGAGAATGAATTCTGCGCCCAGGGTGTTGTTGCTGTTCAATTCCTCTTCAATCACCTTTTTATTACTTTGCCCGCTCTCTAGCGAGTATTTTATGTGACTAATGACAACCTTTACCCCTTGTAACGCCTGCGCATCCTCACTGATTTGGATAAATTGCCGCAGGCTTTGTTTAACTAAGCGCGGGGTGAGATGACCAAAAAGCAGCTTGTCTGGTCGCGCATTAGTGTATGACGATTCAATAATGATACCTGTGAGCGTTTTGTCTTTTAAATGGTGTGCCAATGCTTGCCAAAGTCGCGCTAACTTGTCAGTTTTTTCAATGCTGTCTGCGCCAGTATCCCCCATACAAAGTAGGGCACTGTCATTGTGTTCTATGAGAAATGCGGTGGATTTTATGCCGCTGTGGCTTAGGGGAAAGGGCGTGACTTGCATCTGGGTATGGGCAATAAGCGCGGTTTCTCCTTGCTCTAATGCAACGTAAGTATATTTGCCTAAAGCCGGTGTGGTACCTGTGTTGCCGAAGTTTGGCCAGGCGCGCCAATTAAAATAGGTCTCACTTATATCATTGATGACTTCGGGGAAGGCATAAATGTTCTTTTTCACATCATCAGGGGAGGCAATAATAAGACCGGCAACGTGATCTAAATGAGCATGACTGATGAGGTAGCCTTTAATATGGGATTTGATCACCGTACCTACGGTGGCGCTGTCTTTGGCTGTAGGCGACAAGATAGGATCAAAGCCACCACGGTGTAAGGCGACATCAACCCCTTTTACTAAGGTGCCGGCATCACACATTACGCCACGAGCATCGCCTTTGGGGCTGATGAAAAATGCGGTGAGATTACCGTCATTGATGCCGCCATTGACGCCAAGGGCCACAACATCAAAGCCGTCCTGCCCATAGCTATGGAGTGAAAATAACGAAAAAATACAAAACAGGATCCGCATGGCTATTGATGATTTCCAGTGGTTAAGTGCAGGTAGACCTAGTCTACATGCACAAATCGGGGAGGTTGAGACTATGTTTCGTGATTTTTGGGCTCAAGTCCAGTCTTTGCGGCGTGAACTCAATGGGATGAACTATTCAACGTATGGAATAAAACGACCAAGTATGATCACCGCAGTCCAAAAGCCGATGGATAAAAGCGCGGTGAGTCTGATGCTCACAGGCAGACTGGCGATGGTGGTCGATGCCCCTTTGTTTGCTACTTGAAACCGGTCCAGCACCACCGATAAGTAGACCGCATTAATACAGGCCAGAAAAACACACAGCATTTTTAATTGAAAAGAGGGGTTGATAAAGTAGCGTTCAGGATCCCCGCAAATAAATAGCACACCGGTTACCACATTGGTGACAAAACCGATGACCGTTAAGGGGATAAAACGGGTCACTTTTTCAACTGCAATTGATGGAAATACTCCGGCAAGACGAAGATCGACGACCAGCAAAGAGCCATACAGCAAACATAAACCGATAAAGTGCAGGCTTTCCAGTGTTGGCCAAACCCACATATGAATCTGAATGTATTGGTATAGGCTAGATGTGAGCATCCAGTTGGTAACTGTGTCTAACATTTTACACTCTCAGTCTATGTACGCAATTAAACGACCGGCCACGAGGGCGGATAGCCAGACCACGACTACGGCCGTTGCTTTTATGCGTTGTCTGCTCGTAACTGGACCTTTCATAGTATCTCGGGTCAGTGATGCGCTTAGAATCACCCCCGTTAGGATCAACATTAGCTTGATGCGAAATGGCCAGTTGAACCAGGTGCTAGAGGCACTGCCAATGAATAAAACACTGCCAGAAATGACGTTAAGAATTAATCCTAATATGGCGATTTTCCAAAACGCATACAGACGAATACCATGGGTATACGTCTGCGGCAGTAGTACACTGAATGCTTGCATGAGAGACAAGCCGACAATGGTTCCCATACCGATGGTGTGAAGTGTAAGGAAGATTGGATAGCCCCAAATTGAGGTGGCTACCCATTCTCCTATCGCTGATTCTTCAAGCCAGTACAGGCCATTCAATAAGGTATCACTCACGACATCATTCCGAACCAGCCGTTATTTCATGATCGGGATTCGTCAGGTCGTCGCAATTGTATGGGAGATATCCAGACTCAGTGAATTTCACATCATCCTCACCGGTTACTTTTCCTTCCAGATAGAGGGGGTCTTCAATTTCATATTCCCGATGCAGTGTGAGACCGTCTTCACTAAGGGTAAAGCGCTCAACAATGTGTAACTGATCACTGTTTGGAATCGTGCCGCCCTTGTTCGGTGTTACGCGGGCAAAGCCGGGGGTAAAGCCGATGGTATCGACGACTAACGCGCCGTCTTCCCATTTACCGATGGAGTGACCGGCAATGGACGGCGTAATATTTTCCGGATGCTTATCCAAATCAAGATGGATAGTACGGGTAATGGACATAAAACCGTATTGAATGGTGATGTCATCCTCGGTTTGATGGATTTCATTGACCAGTTGATCAAATGTCCAGTCATCAAGAATGCTGGTCGGCTCACAATGCAAGCGCGGCATGTCTTCCATGGTGTAGTCGGCTATGGCTTGCTCGCCTGCAGCGGTCAATGTAATGGACGGACGTCGTCCATCTTCAGGCGGGGGAGTGCCTTCAGGTGGTCTGCCACGTTTTCCCATGCCCTCTGGGGGCTGGCCATTGGCAAGTTTGGCGCCATCAGGTCTTTTTCC
>NZ_JBAHZB010000081.1:0-15601 GCF_036697315.1 Alteromonas sp. 14N.309.X.WAT.G.H12 | reverse complement strand
GAAAAAGAGCGTATCGCCCTTGTGGTGGATGAATATGGCGACATCATGGGACTGGTGACCCTTGAAGATATCCTCGAAGAAATTGTGGGCGATTTCACCACATCCATGGTACCGGATCACAGTAAAGAGGCGAACGTTCAGCAAGACGGCAGTGTGCTAGTGGATGGCAGTGCCAATGTGCGGGATTTAAACAAAGAAATGGACTGGCATTTACCCTTAGATGGGCCAAAAACCTTAAATGGGCTGATACTGGAATATTTAGAAGAAATCCCAGAGCATCAGGTAAGCGTAAGGCTCTCGGGTTATCCTATGGAAATTGTTGATATTAAAGATAATATGATTAAAACGGTACGTATTCTGCCAGAGTACTTTGTGGCCTCTAATGACGGCAACAACGAACACTAATCTTTTTTCATTTTTGCCCGACGGGCAAGGGCCTGAGCCTTTGCTGCGGCAACTTTTGATGACAACGCAGCAAGTTTGCCCATAATTTCTTTTAACTCGTCATCATTTCTGAGATCCGCTTCGGCCATATGACTTTCCAGCGACCGCCGCAGCATATCAGGAATAGATTTTGTTGCCATTAGAATGCTGCCTCGCGCAGTCAAATACACCCCTCACTAAAGTGGTTATCGGACGAAAAACGACATTCTTAAGTGGTTTTAAAAATCTTTTGAAATAATTTACACACCAACTATACCGTTCCCTGATAGTGACCGAGTAATCTACCTTTACGGGCAACCGCATTGTAACTGACAACCGCCACTGAGCCTGTGGCGAAAAGGCTGTTTATCGGCGAAGCGCACACCTCGTCTACAAAGTAACTGACAAAGGGCATATGGCTTACCAGCAGTAAAGTGGATACAGGCGTCGATCTTGCCTGAGAGGTGGTAATGAGGGTGTTGATATAGTCATGGGCAAGCTGAGGATTAGCTTCCGGTACGATATCTTCAGTTTGCATGGATTTGGCAATAGCAAAATCCACACTTAAAATGTCATAAGTTTGACGGGTGCGCTGATAAGGGCTCACCAAGGCCAGCTCAATCTTACGATGGCGACAATAATTCTCGATAAGCCACTGTGCCGACTGTGACACCTGGTGTCGACCATGTTCAGTAAGCTGACGGCTTTTGTCATCGATACGCAGCGACTGTGCTTCACCGTGCCGCATGATTAACATTAACGTGTCATCGTTGGTTTTTTGACGTGGCATAACTTAATGAATATGATGAAAGACTTCAGTCTAACCTTAGCAGACCCAGTCAGACTAGCCTAGTATAAATATACACGACTTTAGGCCAATAAAAGTCGTAAGTAGATGAACAGGGAAACATGTTGTAGTGGGTATTCCCGAAAAATGCAGTAAAACAGATTATAAAGAGAGCATTTTGACAACATCAATAAACCTGGAACAGGCACAATTTATCACCCTTGATAATGGTCTTCGCATCATGATATGCGAGCACAATCTTACCCCTTCTACCTTTGTATCTATGTCAGTAAAAGCGGGGCATTTTTATGATCCCGATTGCTGCCACGGCTTATCTCACCTGCTAGAACACATGATGTTCTTAGGCAGCCGACATTTGCCGAAACCGAACAGCATTAACGATATGGTAGAAAAAGCCGGCGGCACCATCAATGCCTGGACGGGAACTGAATTCGCTAATTACCATTTTAATTGCCACAGTGATCAGCTTGAGCGGCTGCTTCCAGCCTTCAGTGATATGTTGCGCCTACCTTTGCTTGATAAAGACACGCTGGATAAAGAAATCAATGCCATTGACGCGGAGTTTCAGTTTAAGCGCAAGGATGATTTACGCCGTTTGTACCAAATTCACAAAGAAACCGCGAATCCAGCGCATCCCTTCAGTAAGTTTTCAGTAGGCAATGCGAAAATATTTCGTGCCCTGCCGGAAGCCCAATTGCATCAACAACTACACGCTTTTCACAGTCAATATTACGTAGCTCAAAACATGGGGTTAACCCTGTTTACCAGTGAAAAAGCCGAAACGGTTAAAAAGCTCATTAGCCAAAGTTTTTCTGCCATTAAAAGCGGTAAAAGTGCCCCTGAATCCTGGCCTGCGCTCTATACCAAAGCCCAGCTGGCGGTGGAAATTAATATAGAGCCTTTGCAATCCGCCAGACGTATGATCGTGACCTTTGCGTTACCGGGTCTTCACCATGATTTTCGTACCAAGCCCCTTAATTATTTAAGTCATTTGCTCGGTGATGAAGGTGAAGGCAGTCTACTGGCCTATTTAAAAAGTCAAAACTGGGTGACGAATCTTATTGCCGGCAGTGGAATAGAAGGGAAAGACTTTAAAGATTTTAACGTTAGCTTTCAGTTAACCCAAGGGGGGATTGAAAACAAGCAAAGAATACTGGAAGCCCTTTTCTCTTACATCACCCTCATTCGTCATTCTTTGGGGGAAACGTGGCGCTATCAGGAAAAGGCCCACCTAGGTACCCTCGCCCTTGAATTTGAAGATAATCCCAAACTTATGACCATGGCCTGTGAATATTCACAGCACCTCTTTTATTATAAAGAAGAGGATATACGGCAATTTAAAAATCTCATCGACAATTTCGATAAAGAAAAACTTACCGAGGCACTCAACTATTTTACCCCGGACAATATTCGGATTAAGCTGATTGCACAAGGGTTACCCACGGATACCACGTGTCAGCATTATGATGCCAAGTATCAAATGCGTCCCCTTTCATCATCGGTACTTGAGGCATTGCGCCACCCCCCTGAAATCGATGCACTCTCATTGCCGCCGCCAAATCCTTATTTAGGTATGGATTATCATGTGACATTGCCCGAACCGGACTATTTGTCACCTAAAACCCTTGTTGATACACCACACATGAAGTTCTGGTTTGCCCAAGACGATGTATTTCTTAATCCTAAAGGGGACATTTATGTGTCCTTCGATACCCAGGCCTTAACCGATGATCTTCACGCCGTGGCCGCCAAGCGTATTTGGTTGTCGGCATTAAATGATTATTTGCAGGCAAAATATTATCGGGCCGAAATTGCAGGGTTACATTATCGCATTTATGGTCATCAAGCGGGTTTTACCCTTCATACTCGTGGTTTTTCGAATCATCAGGCAAAACTGGCAATACAACTGCTCGAAACCATTCATGAATTCATGCCCGATGAGCAGCAATTTGAGCGGGTAAAAAACATGCAGATCCAAAGTCTGCAAAATGCCTTAATGAACAAACCAACAAACCGGCTTTTTTCTCGATTAAGCGTCATTGTTCAGCGTAATACCCAAGCCCCCATAGAGTTATTAACGGCCGTGGAAAACTGCTCCTATGATGCCATGTTCGATACCTGCTCTTCGGCACTGAACCATTATTACGTAGAGAGCTTCATGCATGGTAACTGGTCGAAAGAAGAAGCCTGTGATTTTGCCAACCAGTTAACACAAACATCGGTAGGCGCATCGGGTAGAGCCCTTTCCCGCTCGGTATCACAATTACCCGTAGGCGAAGCGCTGTACCATGAAGTTCCCTGTGAGCACCCCGATGCAGCGGTGGTACTTTACCTGCAAGCCCCCAGTAACAGCATTAAAAACACGGCAATGTGTATGGTCTTAGAACAAATGCTTGCCGCCCCCTTTTTCAATGTGCTGAGAACAGAAAAACAACTCGGTTATGTGGTGGGTACCGGTTATGTACCTCATAATCAACATCCAGGCATGGCGTTCTATATTCAAAGCCCCTTCCATGCTCCTGATATTCTGTTAAAAGAAATGACCACATTTTTATTTGAACAACTCAACGAAATTGATTTTTATCGTTTCTATTGGTCAACCATTCAGAAAAACCTGCTCAAACAATTAGAAGAGCGAGACTTGTCCCTATCGATGAAATCCCAGCGTTTGTGGGGTGGATTAGGCTCTCAGGAAACCCAGTTCGATCGCAACCAAAAACTGGCCGCCGAGATCAATCGTATGTCTTTTACTGATATACAAGATTACGCCAATGCACTGGCCAAGCGGACACTATTCGGTGAATTAATTTTGTATGCCTCTGGCGGCTTCCCTTCGATTTCTCCGCCACCTCAACGCTGTTTAACAAATTTGGCGATGTTAAAAAAAAGTACGCCCTATTTTCCCGTGCCGTAAGTTTTAGCGATGTGCAACGGATTTGGTGTCTATTTAATAAACGTATAAAAGGCCTTAGGGTAAAAAAACTTGTAGCAGATCGCATATTTCGGCATATTGGGACTTCGGTTTGTTCGAACCCTGCCGATAATAATAAACAATAACGATAAGATAATATCGCCAAAGGTGTATTGGTGCGCTCAACCATTAACTGGTCTATTCTATGTCTGACCATGCTGCTCGGATGTTTATTCTCGGCAGCGGGTCAAGCTGTGTCTATTACAGACATCTATTTTCAAAGTATTATCCAAAAAGACGGCATTTCCGAACACACTATCCTGGATATAGAAGAAGATCAGGATGGGATTTTGTGGATTGCCACAATCACAGGCTTGCATCGTTATACGGGTTATGACTCCGGTGCCAAGCAATATCATCCCACCCCTAGCGATCCGAAATCCCTGCCCTCCGCTTGGATAAGTGACTTATTTGTAGACGATAACGGTACCTTGTGGGTGGGTACAGACAAGGGGCTCGCCCGTTATAACTCAGAACAAGACAACTTTGATACCTTACCCTTTGAAGGAAAGGAGACTGAGTCAGATTACATTACCACCATCACCGCCGACGAAAACGGACGCTTACTGGTTAGCACCTATAATCAAATTTATCGTTTAACCCCGGATGGTAACGAGCTTGTCCCCGCCTTTCGTGGCACAACGTTACCTGACGATATATTAATGATTTTTAACGAGCAACATCGCCTTTGGATTGGCACTAGAGAACATGGCGCGTTTATCTTAAATAAAAATAGCGACAAAATTTATTCCCTAAAACAGGCAAACCCCTACGGTTATGCAGTAGACAAAAGCAAAATAAGTGACATTGAAATTATAAACGGCGAATACTGGCTAGCCACAAACGATGGCATAGTGACCATTTCTAACGGCGGTGATGTTAATCAGATTGGAAACAGTCAAAACGATTCTGACATCACCATTGGTAATGCAACAGTTATCAAACAATTGGGGGATTTAGTCTGGATAGGTACCTATGAAGGCATTGCCATTTACGACACCCGACATAAAACCTTTGTGGCATCCGGCCCCCAGACTATCGGCTTAACCGGCCTGACTCAAAAAATTATCTTTACCATACAAACCGATTCTCGGGGTGCACTGTGGGCCGGCACCTACGCGGGTTTATTTCGGTATCAGCCGGAACTCAGTGCCGTACGTACCTTTAGTAATAAAAAAGCATTTCAAAAAGCCGATATCTCCTCCACCATTTGGGCCATTGATGAAGACCAGGCGGGGAATTTGTGGTTTGTCACCCAAAATGAAGGCATTGGCAAATTTAACCGCCAACTAGGCACCATCGATTATTACCTAACAGATAAAGTAGAGTACTTTTGGGATCTGGCTATTGATGACTATGGTCGTTTCTGGATAGCCAGCTCGACGGGGATATGCGTCTATGAAATTAAGAATAATAAGTTTCACCTTGTACAAACATTGTTTGAAAATAATTTCGTTGAACGTCTGTACTTCGATGATCATACCATCTGGCTAACTATAGAAAACAACACCTTAGCATCCATTCCCACGGACATATTTAATACCACGTCAAATTCCCTTAAGGATAATAAGGCGCTGGTTCACGAATATTCCACCTTAGACATGAGCGAGGCATTTGCGCCTATATACAGTGATAACGATGAACGTATTTGGTTGTCGACCAAAAACGGGATTGCGGTATTCGACCCGTTAACCGGCAAAATTGTTAAAAATATAGGCCGCAATAACCGGTTAAATTTTAACGCGGTCAATGTGTATTTTTGGCGCAATTTTTATTGGATCACCACCTTTTACAACGGCATTATACAAGTCAACGCCGACACCCTTGATGTGGAAAAAGTACAACCAAAAGTATCGAACGACGGAGTCACATTCTCGTCAGAGGGTAGAGACGACTCGATTTGGTATACCAGTCGTTTAGGCATTACCCGAGTTGACTTATTTTCTCTCACCGATGCAGAAACGATCCCCAGGGAAGCACTTAATGCCAACGATTTTAGTGAAAGTGCTTCTATCGTCACGGGTGATGGCGCTTTGGTATTTGCCGGCGTAAAAGGCTTTAACATTCTAAAAAAAGCATATTTAGATACCAAAGTACTGGATAAATCCGTATCCGACACACCAAAACTACTTGAATTGCAGGTTTTTGGCAGCAATAAAACAACGGATGAAAATACGTCGGCACAACCAAATCACACCAGTATATTGCACAAAGATGCCATCTCCCTTACCTATGATGAGTCGCGATTTAGTATCTCTTATGCCCTGGTAAACCCGATCACCCCCGAAAACGTTATTTATCGTTATCGAATGCGCGGCAACATTGATGAATGGTTCCCTGCCGAGAATACTCGTGTGGCCCAATTTAACAATGTGCCCTTTGGTGACTATGTGTTTGAAGTTCAAGCCAAAGAAGGGGATAACGACTGGTCTAACAGCCGCACGCTGAACATTACCATTGGTCGCCCATTCTGGCTCCATGGGGCGGCGTTGGTGTTTTACAGTTTTATCGTCATTTTTGTTTTATTTTACCTGTTACGTCACTATCAAATAAGAAAGCAAAGTCAGCGGGTTATAAAGGAATCAGAAGAACGTCTTAAACTCACCTTGTGGAGTTCCGGTGACGAGCTTTGGGACTGGGATGTCTATCGCGGTCAGGTTTACCGGTCAAATACCTGGGGCACCCTGGATTTCCCCCAAGATAATATTCGTACCACCAGTGCTTATGATGCCAATATTCATCCGAATGATATGTTACGGGTTCAAGAAGCCTTAAAAGCACACCTTGAAGGGAAATCCGATTATTATGAACTCGCCTATCGCGCGAAAACCTTTTCTAATGCCTGGATTTGGATTTTAGATAGAGGAAAAGTGGTACAACGGGATCACAACCAACAGCCTGTGCGCATGACGGGCACGTTAAAAAATATACATCATCTAAAAGAAGCGGAAGAACAGCTGAATCTGTTTAAGCGCTCCATCGAAAATATTTCCGAAGGGGTCTTTATTACCGACACGAATTTCCGCTTTATTTCCGTTAATAATGCCTATTGTAGTTACACCGGTGAAAGTCGCGATCAAGCTTTAGCGTCATATTTGTATTTTAATCAATATCCCGAAGCCTTTACCGAAGAAATTAAAAAGACACTACGTACAAAAGGGAATTGGTTTGGCGAAGTAGAATCCGTTCGAATGAACGGCGAACGCTACGAACTTGAACTCAATGTAGATGCAGTTCATGATGATGACGGGCGTATTAGCCATTTTGTGGGGGTATTTTCAGATATCACCTCCCGTAAGAGTACAGAAAAAGAACTGCTTAAACTGGCCAATACGGATCCCCTTACAGAATTACCTAACCGTTCTTTCTTCCAAGCCAGCCATCAAAATCTGGTGAGAAAAGCCGCTTCCCATGCCCTGTTGTGCCTGGATATGGATAATTTCAAAAAGATTAATGACTCCTTAGGCCACCAAACCGGCGACGTGTTGATAAAACAAATTGCTAAACGTCTGCAACGCATTACCGGCACTTCGGCCACCTGCTACCGTTTAGGCGGCGATGAGTTCAGTGTATTGATGGAAGATCACGCCGATATCCATACCATTACCCATTTTGCACAAAATATTCTCGATAACCTCTCGCGGCCCTTTATTATTAATAAGCAAGAGTTTGTACTTGGTGCCAGTGTGGGTATTGCGTTTTATCCTGAGGATGGTAAATCGCCACAGGAAATGCTGAAAAACGCCGATACAGCCATGTATTTTGCAAAAAACAATGGTGGTAATACCTATAAGTTCTTTAGCGGAGAGATGAATCAAAATGCCGTACGGCAATTACAAATTGAAAATTTGATCCGCCAAGGTATTAAAGATGACTTGTTTACCGTTTACTACCAACCCAAAGTGGATATTGCCTCGGGCAAATTAGTCAGTATGGAAGCCTTGGTGCGCTTCGAACATCCACAAAAAGGCATTGTTAGCCCAGGACAATTTATTCCGTTGGCAGAACAAACAGGCCAAATTGTGGAAATTGGCGAACGGGTTTTACGTAAAGCCTGTGCCGATACCAAGCGCTGGGTAAATGCGGGCTTGTTTTCTGGCCGGGTGGCAGTGAATATTTCAGCAAAACAATTTGCATTACCCAACCTCGATGATCGTATTGAACGTATCTTGCAGGAAGTCGGCTTATCCCCCTTGCATTTAGAATGCGAAATCACCGAAGGCACGCTGATGGAAAACCCGGAACAAGGGTTAGCATTGATGAAACGTCTACGTGATCGAGGGATCCACCTTGCGCTGGATGATTTTGGAACCGGTTATTCGTCTCTGGCTTATTTGAAACGCTTCCCGCTAAACACCTTAAAAATCGACAAAGCCTTTATTGACGATATTGCCGAAAGCAGCACAGACCGGCATATGACTGCCGCTATTATTAATATTGCCCATAATTTAGGGCTAAAAGTGGTCGCTGAAGGCGTTGAACAAGAAAAGCAATTGACGATCCTCCGACGCTATGAGTGTGAAATGCTACAAGGGTACTTATACAGCAAGCCGTTAAATGCCCAGCGTTTTGAAAAATTATTGCAGGAAAATCAAAAGCTTTACAGCATTATTGGGCAGCATACCTGAGCAGTCAAGTTTCTGACGCTTTATCATATCTAGTACTTTCGTTAAATTTTTCCTCAACTAAGACTAAAAAATAGAGAGCTATAACCTATTGATTTTAAAGACTTAAAGTGTTTATTTAAAAAATATACTAGACTTTTGGCTTAGCTTGGCACGCATATCGCTATATCTCTGATAACACTGACAAAGATTGGTGTTGTTTGTTCAAATTAAATAAAATCAGAGGATATAAAAATGTTAAAAGCATATGCAGTAGCACTGGTACTTTCGACAACGGCCCCCATAGTAGCAGAGGAACAAGGTGCCAAGCCTGTAGATAACACGCAGGAAGCAACAACCCAATACCAAAAAGTTTTGCCTTGCAAATGGTTAAATGCATGCCCAGGACAAAGTACTAACTAATGTTGGTTTTTTATTCCGAAAAAAAGGCTGGGTTAACCGGCCTTTTTCATGTCTATCTCTTTTTACGCCCAATACGGGTATCAAGCACCGAACACCGGCCCACCATACCCTACAATTTGTCGCCACAGTAAATAGCGCTTCATATTAAATAAAGGGAAAAGCATTGGCCCCAGCATCAGCCCACCTAGCGCCCACCTTTTTGGATCCATACCGGCCTTAAGAGCCTCCACATAAAAAATAAATCCACTGCATAAGAAAACAACAAATATAAAAAACGTAAACGCCATTAAAGAGTACCTGATATCAATTCGCCAATAGATTGACGATTACTTAAACAATCCGGCTAAATCTTACCCATGAGCGATGGAAAAACCAGCAATTTTCTATAAAAAATACAAAAAAAACCGGGCCAAGCCCGGTCTTAACTATTTGTTCACATTAATAAAACGTTTTATTTTCTTTTGCTTTTTCAATTAAACAATCTGCTGGAGCAAAACGCGCATCGATGGTTTCTGCGTATTGTGTCAGCTTATTGACAAGGGTATCGATACCCAAGGTATCCATATACCGGAAAGGGCCCCCTAAGAAAGGCGGAAAGCCAATGCCAAAAATAGCACCTATGTCGCCATCTCTGGCACTTCTAATGACACCTTCATCTAAACAACGGGCGGCTTCATTGAGCATCATTAACACGCAACGTTCTACCACTGCCTTTTCGTTTAGCGTCGAACTTGGGGTAACGCCCAATAGGCCATAAACACTTTCATCAACGGCTTTACCCGGCTTTTTACCTTCATAAAGATAAAACCCTTTGCCATTTTTCTTCCCTTTACGCCCATCAGCCAGAATCTTATCGAAAGCGTCCGGCGCTTTAAAACGCGAACCAAATTGATCAATAAGAAAAGGCATGATCTTTGTGCCCACATCAATGCCAACTTCATCGAGCAATTTCACCGGTCCTACCGGAAAACCAAATTTCACTAACGACTTATCCACATGATCCACCGGTTCGCCAGCTAACAGCAAATACGCCGCTTCGTTCATATAAGGGGCTAAAATACGGTTTACGTAAAACCCAGCGCCATCCCTTACAACAATGGGGGTTTTCCCTTGTTTACGGGCAAATTCCACGGTGGTGGATATTGTCTCATCGGAGGTTGTATCATGGGCAATCACTTCAGCCAAAGGCATTTTATCTACCGGCGAAAAGTAATGCAGACCGATGACATTCTCGGGCCGGCTCGCTTTGGCCGCAATATGTGCAATAGGGATCGATGATGTATTTGACGCAAAGATGGTACTTTGCTGGGTATGGGTCTCCACGTCACAAACCATCTGTTGTTTTAAGTCCAGATCTTCAAACACGGCTTCAATCACCATATCTACATCTTGAAACCCGCGGTAATCCAAACTACCGGTCAGCATAGACATTTGTTTTTGCATCTCGCTTTTCGCCATGAAACGCTTTTTTACTTTTTTGCTTAAAATGTCGTAACTGTATTTCATGGCATTGGCAATGCCGTCCTCTCGTACATCCTTTATACGCACGGGCACGCCCGCTTTGGTCGCCGTAACATAAGCAATGCCGCCGCCCATAAGACCACCGCCAAGTACGCCTACTTTCGCCACCTTATTGGGCGCCACATCCGCGACGCCGTGTTCTTTTTTCATTTGGGTGGTAGCAAAGAAAATTTGGCGTAATTGGAAGGACTCTGGCGACATCACCAATTGGCCAAAAGCCTCAGCTTCAGCTTGTAGTCCTGCTTCCATCCCTTTATTCATGCCGGTTTCAATCACATCAAGGATCAGTGTCGGTGCAGGATAGTTGCCTTTGGTTTTGGCAAAGGTTTGCTCACGGGCTTTTTTGAACAACAGGTTACGACCGTACTTGTTTTGCTCCAGTAGTTTATTCACCATACCTTTTTGTGGCGCTTGTCGCTGAGGCTTACCCTTTAATGCATATTCTTGGGCCACCTCAAGCAAGATACTGTGCGCCACCATATCATCCACAATACCGTACTTTTTCGCCTGCTTAGCCCGAGCTGGCGCCCCAGTGAGGATCATTTTCATCCCTTGTTGTACACCGATTAAACGGGGTAAACGTTGGGTTCCACCACTGCCAGGCAATATACCCAACTGCACTTCAGGCAAGCCAAGTTGGGTTTTAGGTGAATCGGTACACACCCTATAATGACATGCCAATGCCAATTCCAACCCCCCGCCTAATGCTGGGCCGTGGATGGCCGCGACAAAGGTTGCGCGCATTTTCTCAATGCGATTAAAGACGTCTTGCCCCTGCTTTGCCAATGCTTGGGCATCGGAGTTTGATTGGCACGCGGCCAACATACTGATGTCAGCACCAGCAACAAAGGAGGTTGATTTACCACTACAAAGCACCACCCCTTTGATACTGCTGTCGTTCTCAATATCATCAAGTACGGCAGTAATTTCATCAGCAAATTCTGCCTTTAGCGTATTCATTGATTCGCCAGGCACATCCATCGTCAAAATGGCAACGCCATTTTCCTGCTTGGTCAACGTGAAGGCACTGGTGTTATCCTGGCTCATCGTTACTTGTTGATTTTCTTGTTCGCTCATTATTCAGTCTCCACGATCATTGCCGTACCTAAACCGCCTGCTGCGCACGCGGTTACCAGGCCAGTGCCACCACCACGACGATTAAGTTCGTTTAACATTTGGGTAATCATACGTGTACCGGTGGCGGCAAAGGGGTGTCCGTAGGCAATGGAGCTTCCCATAACATTAAACTTGTCCATATCTATCTCACCGGTGGCCTTTTGCCGCCCTAACTTTTCCTGGGCAAATTTGTCACTGGCAAACATCTTAATATTCGCCAAGGTTTGCGCTGCAAAGGCTTCATGCATTTCAATAAGCGTAATATCGTTTAGCGTCATACCCGCTCTGTCCAAAGCAATGGGCGTTGCATAGGAGGGCCCCATCAACATATCTTCCCACACATCTATGGCAGAAAATGCATAGCTGCGAATATAGCCCAGTGGCGTATAACCAAGTGCTTTCGCTTTGCTTTCCGTCATTATCAGCACCGCAGAGGCACCATCAGTTAATGGCGTAGCATTGGCGGCGGTCACAGAACCATGTTTCTTATCAAACACCGGACGCAGTTTGCTGTATCCGGCTAAGGTTGAGTCGAAGCGGACATTGTTGTCTTTACCCAGTGCACTTTTAAACGGCGGTGCATAGGCGGTCATGACTTCGTCATCCAACTTGCCTTCATTCCAGCTTGCCGCGGCTAATGTATGTGAACGATGCGCCAGTTCGTCCTGCGCTTGACGAGAAATACCATGACTTTTGGCCATTTGCTCCGCGGTTTGGCCCATGGAAAGCCCCGTCGAATATTCGGCAACCGCCGGAGGCACGGGCAGCAAATCCTTCACGCCCAGTTTTTTAATAATGGCCAATTTCTGACCGATGGATCTGGCTTTCTGTAAATCAACAAGAGCGCGGGCTAGCTTCTTTGATACGCCTATGGGTGAGACAGAGGTGGAATCCGCTCCCCCGGCAATGCCAATTTCAATATTACCGGCCATCATGCTTTCGGCAATATTAACGGTACTTTGAAAACTGGTGGCGCAGGCTCTTGATACACTGTAAGCATCGGTATGTACGTTCATGCCAGTGCCAAGCACAATTTCCCTGGCAATGTTGGGCGCTTCGGGCATCTGTACAACCTGCCCATACACCACCTGCTCTACCATATCGGCAGACACGCCGTGGCGAATAAGAAGTTCATTGACGACCATTTTTCCTAAGTCCACCGCGGGAACGCCATGAAAGTAGGTCGCCATTTTAGCGAAAGGTGTACGTAAACCCGCTACGATAGCGATTCTGTCGCCTTGACGGGTTGTGACTGATTGTTTAGCTGTCATATTGCACCTAAATGATAGAAGACCTGCAGTGGTCTGACCTGTAAAGACTTTGATTTTTACAAACTATGAACGAAATAGCAAATAAACAAGACTAACCATTTACCGTGAAAATTAGCGAGCTCGACCAATGTGTAAAAACATGGCTTGTCTTTGTGATACCAAACACTCAAGATAGCATTCGCTTAATACACTGTTCGATTATTAAATGTAGGGGAATGAATCGCCGGCGCCAACAACAGAACATCGGCGAATGGCCTAATTTTGTGGATAATAAAACAGGTTCAGCATCTTGAAGCTGAAAATCCAACCCCTATTATATCTGACAATGTCTTATGTACCTGAGTTACCTGTTTTTTCACGGTTAAGATCATTTTACCGGCACAATCATTGATATGCCGATAACAAAAATATTATTTTTAGAACAAAAAAGTGGATTGAAACACTATGTCAGCAGCGCAATTTAGACAACTTCAAACGTATTTAGATTCACAGATTATTGGTCAGACAGCACTTACCCAAAGTATGCTAATTGCTCTACTCGCTGACGGTCATATGTTAGTGGAAGGCCCTCCGGGGTTGGCGAAGACCCGAGCCATTAACGCCCTTGCCAATGGGATTGATGGTGACTTTCACCGCGTACAATTTACGCCCGATCTGCTCCCCGCTGATTTGACCGGTACTGATATCTACCGTCCTGAAACCGGTGAGTTTGTATTCCAACAAGGCCCCCTTTTTCATAACCTAGTTCTTGCCGATGAAATTAACCGCGCGCCGGCAAAAGTACAGTCTGCGTTACTGGAAGCCATGGCGGAACGCCAAATAACCGTTGGAAACAAAACCTACGCCTTGTCGCCACTGTTTTTAGTTATGGCGACCCAAAACCCCCTCGAACAAGAAGGCACATATCCCTTACCGGAAGCCCAACTTGACCGTTTTTTAATGCATGTCAGCATTGATTATCCTGAGGCAGAAACAGAACTTTCCATTCTTCGCTTAACCCGCAATGAAGATCTCAGCCAACAAAGCGAGACACCGCCAACGCTTACCCAGCAAGACATATTCCTTGCGCGAAAAGCCGCGTTGTCGCTTCATATGGCACCTGAGCTGGAAACCTACCTTGTGCAGTTAATCATGGCCACGCGAAATCCGGCGGCTTATGATCCCACAATGGCAGGATGGATCGATTTTGGTGTGAGCCCCCGCGCAACCATTGCCCTTGATCGCTGCGCGCGCGCCCACGCATGGTTAGCCGGTCGAGATTTTGTTGGTCCTGACGACATTCAAGCTGTGGTTCATAACGTACTAAGACACCGTATTATTTTGTCCTACGAAGCGGAAGCGGAAGGAGTCACGGTGGATCAAGTATTAGATAAGATCGTAAGTTTGGTAGCAGTCCCCTAATATTATGCACCCTGAACATTCTACGTTGAGTTTACTGAAAAGTGATGGTGTGCAGTTGTCCCTGCCAGAACTGTTGCGATATCAATCTCTGACTAAAGGGCTAAATTTATCCCCCAAAACGCCGCCACGGGCGTTGATGTCTGGCGCCTATCTTAGTCGTCAAAAAGGACGAGGGATGGAGTTTGATGAAGCCAGGCACTACCAGCCTGGCGATGACATTCGTGCCATTGACTGGCGGGTCACCGCTCGTACGGGTAAAACCCATACAAAAATTTATCGCGAAGAGCGTGAACGCCCAGTTTTTATCCTGTGCGATCTCAGTACCTCCATGCATTTTGGCTCCCAATTGCTGCTCAAGTCAGTACAGGCTGGGCACATTGCCGCCATGCTAAGCTGGAGCGCTGCACAACGGGGAGATAAAGTCGGCGCGGTTATCTTTAATGACACTATGCATCGGGAATGTAAACCCCTTTCCCGTAAGCGCGCAGTGCTGTCGCTGTGTCATGAATTACAAAAAGTACAAACGCAACAGGTCTCTATGCCGGACACATCGGCGTTTGATGAAGCCTGCCTGCGTTTACGCCGCATCGCCCGCCCCGGTAGTTTGGTTTATCTTATTTCTGATTTCGTCAATATGGGCGAAAGTGCTGATCAACACCTTTCCCATCTCGCCCGTCATTGCGAAATGAAAGCGATCCGGGTTTATGATCCCATGGAAAATGCCTTGCCTGACTTACCCGTTACCCAGCAAGTTAGCGTCACCGATGGTATCAACTCACAAAGCTGGACCCTAGGTGATAAAACCTTGACAAAACGTTACAGTGAATGGCGTAACAACATCGCCAGTCAAATTCATCAGCAGTTTAAAACTAAACGTATTCATTTAACTGACATTTCAGCCGGCCTTCCCCTTGAACAACAAGTAGATAATTTTCGAGGGCGCGTAGAATGAATCAACCTGTACAAAACAATCCCTTAGCCCAATTAAAAAGTATTCATACTCCTGAAGCTGTAAGCAGTTTTCCCCTTGCCTGGGGTTGGTGGGTTGTCATTGCTATCATAG
>NZ_JBAHZB010000080.1:0-15971 GCF_036697315.1 Alteromonas sp. 14N.309.X.WAT.G.H12 | reverse complement strand
GTTTTATTATCGAGTTCGAGGAACGCCTCGAAAAGCATATTAACTAATGGCAGTTACACAGAATCTGTTACAGGCTCGAAATAAATAAGAATCACTCTGTCGAATTGGTTCGCGCTGTCGTTGCAATTGTTAAGAAATCTGCTGAACCACTCACCGTCTGCTCGTTAAACCACGCCTTCGAATATTTCCAAGAGCAACCGCCTTGGGACTAAATAGCGATATTAATTTAGATAAGTTACTACGTGTTTTCTTTACAACCGTCTTAAAATAAACCACACTGGGCTAAAGTTTAGAAACGTAAACAGGGACGATGCTCGACTCTATCAGCTTTGCTCAAAAACAACGCCTTGCCTACATCGACTTTTGCCTGTTGTTCAAAGGTGCGATTTACCGTCAGGATTTAATTAATCGTTTTCAGGTCGGGTTGTCGGCAGGTTCACGAGATTTTAGCATTTACAAAGAGCTTGCACCGGATAACCTGTCTTACGATTCGCGAGAAAAGCGATACTTCCAGACACCTCAGTTCAAACCTGTCTTCGAACACGATGCAAGGCGCACCTTAACCAAACTCGCCAACGATATCTCCGATGGGTTTGATGCAATAGGTGATATCCATTTCCCAGTAGAAGCTCCGTCCAGCCTGAATGTACCCGACATCTTTATTGTTGCGCGTCTGGTGCAGGCCATTATCAATAACAAAGCGGTTAGCGTTATCTATACGTCACTTTCTAGCGGCTCCGGTGCCAGAGAACTTGTACCGCACTCTATCGTGGACAATGGCCTACGCTGGCACGTTCGTGCCTTTGATCGTAAGAGTCAAAGCTTTCGTGACTTCGTACTGACGCGGATTAGCAAGGTAACCATTAAAGAGGCACCGAATGAAGAAGAAAGCGCCCAAGCAGATACCGAATGGCAGCGCCTTATACCACTTCAGCTTGTGCCGCACCCAAAGAACGTTGAGCACCCTACCGCGATAGAAATGGACTACGGCATGGATAATAAGCAATTGCTTATCGAAGTGCGAGCGGCAATGGCTGGTTACCTATTAAGGAGGTGGAATGTTGACTGTACCGAGCGCGGCACACTAAAAGGTGCGGAATACCAACTTTGGCTACAAAACCGGTTTACGCTAAACAACGTGAAAAATTTGGCGATTGCACCGGGGTATGAAGCTAAAGACAACGGAATTGGAGGTAGTAAGTGATCCTCCATTGCACCAAGAAACTTTACGCCAAGCTACCTGAGAAGGTGAAAGCCACAGAACAACCTGCGAGTGCTATAGGCATTCAGGCGAAGTGGCTCAACTGGCATGCGAACCTCATCACTATTCAGCGCAGGCAATGTGTCATTGCAGTGCATGATGCGACACGTTTTACGTTGTTTATTCCGTGCCTGACCAAGAAAGATTTCGCGAACCTTGATTGGCATTTTAACGATGTGTTTATAAACACCTTGCTAAAAAGTGATATGCCGCCTGAGCTGATTAATACCGCTGCGACGAACTACCAACCACTTACGTTCGATACAAACTGTAATCGTTCGGTACAAGGTACGATGAATCAGGTGGCTCAGGAAATTGATTATGGGTTGTATTACAAGAACACGGCGGTAGCGGATATAAGCCCGTACAGATACAGCGCAGATTTAAGCCACAGGCCTTGCGGCGTCAAAGGTCAGAAAGATTATATTTGGCCGGATAGAGAAATGGCTCAGTTACTACAAAAATTACCAAACAATATAGCCGATAGTGCAGAAAATACGAACCTGCATTAGTGGTGAATGGAAAAAGAATACGGACACAAGCAATGAGTAAAACAACAAAAAAGTCAGCAGCGAATAAGAAAGAAATCGTTTTTGAAGAAGCATTATGGGATGCCGCTAATAAACTTCGGGGCAGTGTCGAATCGGCAGAATACAAGCATATAGTACTCAGCCTTATTTTTCTCAAATTCATTAGCGACAAATTCGAAGCGCAGCGAGAAAAGCTTAAAGCGGGAGGCATGGGCGACTATGTTGATATGGTGGAATTTTATACCAAAGACAACGTGTTTTACTTACCCGAAGAAGCTCGCTGGTCGACGATTCAAAAACAAGCCAAGCAAGACGATATCGCGGTAAAGATTGATACTGCATTGCACACTGTTGAGAAGACCAACCCATCGTTAAAAGGTGCATTGCCCGATAACTACTTTTCGCGTTTGTCGTTGGACGTAAGCAAGCTCGCCGCACTTATTGACACCATCAATAACATCAACACCGTTGCCAATGAATGTGATATGAGCGAGGAAGACTTAGTAGGCCGAGTTTATGAATACTTCCTTGGTAAGTTTGCTGCCAACGAAGGAAAAGGCGGTGGTGAGTTCTATACACCAAAGTCAGTAGTTACCTTAATCAGCGATATGTTAGAGCCTTACAAAGGCAAGATATACGACCCATGTTGTGGTTCAGGCGGTATGTTCGTGCAGTCGTTGAAGTTTATCGATAGCCACAAAGGTAATCGCAAAGATATCTCCATTTACGGTCAGGAATATACCAATACCACTTACAAACTGGCGAAGATGAACCTAGCAGTTCGTGGTATCTCAGCCAACCTCGGTGACATTGCCGCTGACACTTTCTTTAAAGACCAGCACCCAGACTTAAAAGCCGATTACATTATGGCGAATCCGCCGTTTAATCAGAAGCAGTGGCGTGCCGATAATGAACTTACCGACGATCCTCGATGGGCTGGTTTTGATGTGCCGCCTACAGGCAACGCTAACTATGCGTGGATCATGCATATGATTTCTAAGCTTAGCGAATACGGCACAGCAGGCTTTGTGTTGGCGAATGGTTCAATGAGTTCAAACACCAGTGGTGAAGGTGCTATTCGTCAAAAAATCATCGAAAACGACTTGGTCGATTGTATGATTGCGCTGCCCGGTCAGTTGTTTTACACCACACAAATTCCGGTCTGCTTGTGGTTTATCAGCAAGAATAAACGCGAAGAAAAAGCGCGAGGCTACCGCAACAGACAAGGCGAAACGCTATTTATCGATGCCCGCGAAATGGGCAGTATGATTAGCCGTGTACATAAAGAGCTTACCAGCGAGGATATCGCTAAAATCGCCAACACCTACCATGCATGGCGACAGGATAAACAATCCATCGAACAGGCACTTGCCGAACAACTAGACGACACTTCGACACAAGAGCTTCTACAAGAGCATAAGCAGCTTAATGCTTATGAAGACGTTGCAGGTTTCTGTAAATCGGCAAGCTTAGACGAAATCAAAGCCAACGATTATGTGTTAACGCCAGGTCGATATGTCGGTGCCGCATCCATTGAAGATGATGGTGTTCCGTTTGAAGTGAAGATGAAAGAGCTAAGCCAGACTTTATATCAGCAGATGGATGAGGCTGAGAAGCTAGACAATGCTATCCGTCAGAATTTAGTGGAGTTGGGCTATGGCAAGTGAGTGGCCTAGAGTAAGAATAAGTGAGGTTTGCGAGTTAATTGTAGATTGCGTGAATAAAACTGCGCCCAAGTCCGAATTTCCAACTGAATTTAAAATGCTGAGAACTCCCAATGTCAAAAATGGCAGAGTCGATACGTCTAACTGCTTTTACGTAACAGAGGATACATATCTAAAGTGGACGCGACGAGCAACCGTAAATAGAAATGATGTTTTGTTAACTCGAGAAGCTCCATTAGGTGAGGTAGGAATAGTTAAGTCAGAAGAGAAGTTATTCTTAGGACAAAGACTAATGCAATACAGGGCTGACCAGACAAAATTAGATCCTGATTTTCTTGTTTATTCCTTTTTGTCGCCTGATCTGCAACACCAATTGAGAATGCATGAGGGATCAGGCTCGGTAGTTAGCCATATTAGAGTAGGTGATTGCTCAAAGTTCGAAATTAACTTACCTCCTTTAACAACCCAAAAAAGCATCGCTAAAATATTGGGCGAACTTGATCAACGTATCGAGTTAAATAGGAAAACCAACCAAACCCTGGAACAAATGGCACAGGCGCTGTTTAAAAGCTGGTTTATCGATTTTGATCCAGTTGTGGATAACGCGCTAGCGGCAGGTAACCCGATACCCGAGGAGTTGGCCCATCGAGTGGAAGTTCGCAAAAAAGCCCATGTACTAACAGAATTTCAGCCACTTCCACAACATATTAGAAGCCTATTTCCAAGCGAGTTTGAGCAAACAGGTGAACAAACTGCCGGTATCGATGGTTGGATGCCAAAGGGTTGGACTTGTAAGCCAGTATCGCAAGCGTTGATTGTTAATCCAAAAGTCAAACTTTCGAAAGGTGAGGCAGCAAGGTTTGCTGACATGAAAGCCATTCCTACTAATGGCTTTCATGTCGAAGATGTTATTGAAAAAGAATTTAATGGAGGCGCTAAGTTCCAGCAAAACGACGTGCTGCTCGCACGAATAACTCCATGCCTCGAAAATGGTAAGACCGCGTTGGTTGACTTTCTTAAAGACGGTGAAGTTGGATTTGGATCGACAGAATTCATCGTTATCAGAGGCAGTGGAGCACTTAATTACCCCTATGTTGCGTGTTTGTCTAGGTTAGATTCATTTAGAAAACATTGTATTCAAAATATGGTCGGTTCATCTGGACGCCAACGGGTTCAAAATAGCTGTTTTGATAGCTTCTTCCTATCTTTACCAAAAGATGAAAGGTTACTGCCCATCTTTGACCGAGTCTGCAAGCCGATGTTTGAGAAAATGACAGTTTCAGGCTCTGAAATAAAAAGTTTGGCAAAGATGAGAGACACATTGCTTCCGAGGCTAATTTCGGGCGAACTGAAGTTAAATAAGGATGTTGCGTAAATGCGTAAGAACCCACTGAGTGACTTGCATGGAATGCTAAACTTAATCAAAGCATCTTCGAATCCTTTCTCCCCAATTGTGGAAGCAATCAACAACTCTCTAGAGTCTATCTTTCAGCTAGAAGATGGCAAAGAAAGAGAAATAGCGATTAATCTGCACTTTAATGATCAAGATGAAAACTCGAAAATTTTAGACTTTATCGAGATATCCGATTCAGGCGTAGGCTTTAATGATGAGTCGTTTTATAGATATGAAAGGCTATTAGATAAGTCGAAAGGTTTTAATAATAGAGGGTCTGGAAGGCTTCAATATTTACATCGTTTTGGTGAAGTGTCATTTCGCAGTATTTATTTCCAAGGTGATGGTTGTTATTTGAGAACGTTTAGTAGTAATAAAGAAAGCTTTATTTATGATGACTCTTCTCCAATAAAAGTTGAATCTGAGCAACCATTTACGACTTTAACTTTGAAGCACTTGAGGAATCATAAACAAGACCAAGCTACCTATTCTGGACTGAAGTTTAGTAGTTTTATTTCTTGGGTAAAGTCCCAGTTTGCTCTTCGCGCTTATTTGGAAAGGAGCAAGGGAAAGTTATTTCCAAAAATTAAAGTAAAATTTTCGTACCAAATAGAAAAATCAGAAGAGGTGACGATTAATCCAGATAATTTTCCTGCGCCAAGTGACCAAGGATGCTTTGAAGTTAATTATCAAGAACCGTTCGATGATAAAGGTAAAATCGGTTGGCGAAATGCCAAAGATTTAGAACCTGAAAGGTTTAACTGGTGTGTTTTTACATTTCCAGCAGATGAGATCGATATTCATGGTGCGTTTCTGTGCAGCAAAGACATTCCCGTAGAGGAAGTCAAAAACCCCGTTTTAAGAAAGAGTAATGGGTATCTTGGAAACAAGATGGTTACTGCGTTTTTTGGTGACTATTTAGATAGCCCTGATAATGTGAATCACGCTGTAGATTCGTTTGTTATTCCCAATAAATCGTCTGTTAAAGAAATATCAAGTTCATTGTTTGGGAGTGAGGCGGCGGTATACCTTGATGACATCAAAGAGCAAGCAAACAAACAACTTAAGTTTATATACAAGGAGGTGGAGAAAGCGCAGGAGAGCACAGAAAGAAAAGTGATGTCGCTGGCAAGAGAATTGGGAATATCTAAACACATTGCATTGAGTGTCAAAAAGTCAGTAAAGCTTACAGACGATGATGAAACCATAGTAAAAAAATTGCACATTGAAGAAGCAAAATATGTTGCAGATAAAAGTAACGAGGCAAGGAAGGTCCTAGATCAGTTAAATCATATGGATCCGACAGATTCTGCTTATCAAGATGAACTCGAAGAGAAAACAGCTGAATTGTCTTCCTTGATTGACGCACAAAACAAAGAAGAACTCTCAAAATATGTTGTCAGGCGCGAGTTGGTTGCGAATTTGTTAGACAAAATATTGAAGCAAGACTTGGTTATTCAGTCAAAGCCTCTTTCAAGTGGTAAAAAGCGAAGAGATAAAGAAGGCTTTGTGCATGATCTGATTTTCAAACGGAAATCTGGGGGCAAGCTTAATGATCTTTGGATATTTGATGAAGAGTTTGTTCATTTTGATGGTTGTTCCGATATGCCTCTAAATGAGATCAAGTCGGAGTCAGGAGAATATTTGCTTAAGGATATTCCTAAAGAAGAAATCTCAAAGTATCAGCTAAAAATTACCAAGCGCCCAGATATCTTCATATTTGCGAAGGAAGGCAAGTGCGTACTGATCGAGTTCAAGGCGCCAGATGTTACGCTTACTGACTATATGCACCAGACTCCGAATTATTGCACATTAATTGCAAATTACAGTGTCCATAAGATAGAAAAGTTTTATTGTTATCTAGTGGGAGAGACGTATAGCAAAATTGATGTACCTGCCGAATATGAAGAAACTGTGCATGGGTCTTGGTTAAGAGAAAAGATACGAATCATCCATCCTGAAACACGAGAGCGCATAGCTTGGGCACAGCAGGAAATAGTTAAGCTATCGGAAATAGGGGCGCGGGCACATCGTAGAAATAGAAATTTTGCCGAGAAGCTTGGGGTTGATGTTTTTTTAGATAAGGAGAAATAAAAGGAGTTATGAATTGAAGTTTACTGAAGCTCAACTAGAAGCGGCAATTATCGAGTTACTAGAAGGACAGGGATATCCTTATGAGCCCGGTAGTCAGATTGCACGTGCGCCTACCGACGTTATTATCAAAGATGACCTGCAAGCGTTTTTAGCCAAGCGGTATGCCGATGATGATATTACCAGCGGTGAAATCGACAGCATAATACGCCAGATTGAGCTTCTGCCTGCCAGCGACCTATACGAAAGCAATAGAACCTTTTGTAAGTGGTTAAGTGATGGTTTCTTACTTAAACGAGAAGCAAGTAGCGAAGAAGGCAAAACCTCCCAGAAAGACTTGTATATTCAGCTTATTGATTACGATAACGTGGTCGAGTCACTGCTTTCTTCATTACTAAACGACAAGCACGAAACAAACCTTATAGAAAAAAACCGTCAACAAAAGGTCGCCGAGCAACACCTTGAATTCGAAACGATAGCTTCAGCCACTAAAGACAGCAATATCTATAAAATCGTTAATCAGCTTGAAATAGAAGGTGCAGAAGGCGAACTTCGTATTCCTGACGGTATTCTTTATATCAATGGCTTACCGACAGTGGTGTTTGAGTTTAAAAGCGCCATTCGTGGCGAAGAAGCGAGCATCCACGATGCTTATGTTCAGCTTACTACCCGATACCGCAGAGACATCCCACAGTTGTTTATTTACAACGCGCTATGCGTCATCAGCGATGGCGTAAATAACAAAATGGGTAGCCTGTTTGCGCCATACGACTTCTTTTATGCGTGGCGTAAAGTGACAGGTAACGAGTCAATTGAAAAAGACGGTATTAGCTCACTGCACACCATGTTGGAAGGGTTGTTTGATAAAGCGCGACTTCGCGATGTGATACGTAACTTTGTGTTCTTTCCTGACACCTCAAAACATGAGGTGAAAATTGTCTGTCGCTATCCGCAGTATTACGCCGCCAGAAAGTTATACCAAAACATCAAAGACCACCGAAAGCCAATAGGCGACGGTAAAGGCGGTACTTACTTTGGGGCAACGGGATGCGGAAAAAGCTTTACCATGCAGTTTTTAACACGCCTGTTAATGAAGAGTGTCGAGTTCGAAAGCCCAACCATTGTGCTAATTACCGACAGAACTGACTTGGACGACCAGCTCTCGCAACAATTTACCAATGCTAAAGGTTACATTGGCGACCAGACTGTGGAATCGGTAGAAAGCCGTTCTGATTTGCGCGCCAAACTGCAGGGTCGCAACAGCGGCGGTGTGTTCTTAACCACCATCCACAAATTCACTGAAGATACACAGCTATTAACCGAACGTAGCAATGTGATTTGCATTTCAGATGAAGCGCATCGCAGCCAGACTAATTTGGACCAAAAGCTTCGCATTGTGGAGAAAGGTCCCAACGCAGGCGTAAAGCGTACCTTCGGCTTTGCCAAGTATTTGCATGACTCGTTGCCCAATGCCACTTATGTGGGCTTTACAGGCACACCGGTAGACGCCACCTTGCATGTATTTGGTCAGGTGGTCGACAGCTACACCATGACAGAGTCTGTCAAAGACGAAATCACCGTGCGCATTGTGTATGAAGGCCGTGCCGCCAAAGTGGTATTGAACAACGCCAAGTTAGAAGAGATTGAAGCCTATTATCAGCAATGCGCCGAAGACGGCAGTAACGAACACCAGATAGAGGAAAGTAAGAAAGCCTCAGCGAACATGACGTCTATTCTGGGTGACCCTGACCGTATAGAAGCTTTGGCGAAAGATTTTGTGGCGCATTATGAGCAGCGACTACTAGAAGGCTCAACTATTAAAGGCAAAGCCATGTTCGTGTGCAGCAGTCGCGAAATCGCCTGGCAGTTCTATCAAGCACTGAAAGACATAAGGCCCGAATGGTTTGAAGTATTAGAGTGCGAAGCCGGTGCGACACTGACCGAACAAGAAAAGAAAAAGATTAAGCCAATAGAGCGGGTAAAAATGGTAATGACCCGTGGCAAGGATGATCCCAAGGTATTGTGGGATTTACTCGGCACCAAAGAGGATCGCAAAGAGCTTGATCGCCAATTCAAAAATGAAAAGTCCAATTTCAAAATCGCCATTGTGGTGGATATGTGGTTAACCGGTTTCGATGTGCCATTCCTAGACACGATTTACATCGACAAACCCATACAACGCCACAACCTGATCCAGACGATATCTCGTGTTAACCGCAAGTACGAAGGCAAAGACAAAGGTTTGGTGGTGGATTACATCGGTATTAAAAGCCAGATGAATAAAGCCTTGGCCCAATATGCCAAGACAGATGAAACCAATTTTGAAGATATAGCCCAGTCTGTCGTGGTGGTGAAAGACCACCTAGACTTGCTTGCGAAGCTAACCCACGGCTTTGATGCCAGCGATTACTTCACTGGTAAACCTATTGCGCAGTTAAACTGCTTAAATAACGCCGCTGAATTCGTACTACAAACTAAAAAGCTCGAACATCGTTTCATGGCGTTGGTTAAGCGGTTAAAAGCAGCCTACGACGTCTGCTGTGGCAGTGAAAAGCTAAACCAGAAAGAACGAGACCTGCTCCACTTTTATCTTGCAGTGCGTTCCATCGTGTACAAGTTAACCAAAGGCAATGCGCCAGATACCGCGCAGATGAATGCCAAAGTACGCGAAATGATCACCGAGGCATTAATGGCTGATGGCGTTGAAGAAATCTTTAAGCTTGGACAGGGGCAGGACGGTATCGATATCTTCGACGATGATTACCTTGCCAAGATAGAAAAGATAAAGCTGCCTAATACCAAAATTCAGTTACTTCAGCAGATGTTGGCAAAAGCTTTAGGAGAGTTTAAAAAGGTTAATAAAACTAAAGCTTTTGATTTTTCAGAGCGATTTAAATCACTGGTCGAAAAATATAACGAGCGAAAAGAAGAAGACGTGCTGGTGAGCAATGTACTGGAAGATTTTTCGGACGAAATCATCAACATGTACAACGACCTCAGAAGCGAAATGAACTCCTTTGAAGATATGGGCATCAACTTCGAGGAGAAAGCGTTCTACGACATCCTGCTTGCTTTAGCGGCTAAATATGACTTCAACTATCCAGACGATAAATTGCTAGAACTTTCAAAGGCCGTGAAAAACGTAGTCGATGATAAAGCGAAGTACACGGACTGGAGCCAGCGCGACGATATCAAAGCAGAGTTGAAAGTGGATTTAATCATACTGCTAGCCAAGCACGGCTACCCACCTGTTGACCGCGATGAGGTGTATAAGGAGATTTTCGAGCAGGCGGAGAACTTTAAGAAGAATAGGGGACAGGTCTAAATAGTAAGACTTGTATAGTCTTGTTCGTTGTGGACTTGCATCACTATTACTGGGTAATTAAAGGATTTTTATGGCGAAGGAAAATACAAGTAGAGAGATAAGTAAAGGATTTTACTGGTTACTAGGCTCGGTATTCGGTATTGCGCTGATATTTATGATCATTGTTTTTGGATTGTATTTCTTTACTTTTTCCGGAGAACTCGGCACTCAGGAGATGTTTGCACAGTTCGGAGATTTCGTTGGCGGCTTGCTAAACCCGATTTTCTCCTTTCTGACTATAGTCCTACTCATTGGCTCATTGTTTTTGCAAAGGCAAGAACTGGGTAAAGTCGTTGAAGAGTTGGAGCTTACTAGAGGCGTCCATCAGTCTACAGTAAACATGAGTCTATATGAGCATTTACTTGAAGATTTTCAAAAAGAAGGTTCCGACACCAAAATGTCAGCCTTAAATTTCAGGGAATATTTGGATGAAAAGCTAACTCTAGACATTTCCCATAAAAATAACTATGAGATTGGAAACTTTACGCTATTTGAAATTATTTCTAATAATGGGCTTATGGATATTGCCAAGGAAAAAGGTTACTTAGCCTCTAGAGCATCAGCCACTGGTGACAAAGTGACAGCATCCAGGGATTTTAAAGAAAAATTAGATTTACTTGACGCAAGCATAAAAACCATAGTTGAAAAACTTACTCAGGTAAGAGGTTTAGGATGCCCCAAATTGAGAGCAAGTGAGTTACTTGGGTTTTGTGAAGAGATTTTGGAGGACTATTACTATTCTAAGCATATCAACAAAATGGCTAAAGCGAATCTGCTCAAGTACGCTCGTTTCAATGAGCTCTTAGCTGCGGTTGAAGACTACCCTGAGAATCCGATTCCTAAGGGTATAATCTCAACGTAAGTTGACTAAAAAAGCCTGACTAAATGCTAATAATATTAATATCTAAAAAACTAACTAAAACTTAGTCACTTACGCGAAAAAGGCTTGAACCATCAATTTTGGTCGCTTGACCATTTTCATAGCTGCCGAGATACTTACAGGGTACTATAGTATTGTAAACTTCATCATTATCTACACGATATAAAATCTTGCCAGATAAATCATAAACGTATTCCCCATCAAATGTCCCTGTGTGATTGCCTTTGGCATCATAAACTTGCTTATACATTCTTACTCCTAGTCAATCCGAAAAAATGGGGAAAATTCGTGGTCTCCGGTTTTTTCACTATACCCATAAAATCACTACAACGTGCGGGAAAAAACTCAAAATTAGTTGATGTTAATCGTCTTGAAAGCAATCAAACTGGCTTAGGTAAAAGCGAGAAATAGACCAGTGGTAATGCGACTTAAAGATAAAGATGCGCAATTATTTGCTCGTTATCTGTGCGAGAGCAAAAATCTGGCTTGTACGTTTTACAGATGTTGGGGTTCTGTTCTTAGACGATGTTATCCCGATCACCATTCTTTCTTAATGTAGCAATATGATAGATAATTTGCTATCAATACTGAAAGTATAAAAGTTTTGCGATTAGTTGGCAGAAAAACGCGTAAATCGCGCTTTACTAACTCGTTATAAACCAAGGAGGAGTTGTGGCGCACGTTGCAAAGAAAAAAGCTAAGAGAAAGCCAGTTACAATTTATTCGAAGATACTTAATTCTCTAGAAAACAAAGATTATAAATATCGGACTTTGCAAGGTATTGCAAAAGAGACCGGGTTATCTGAGGCTCAAATCATAGCAATTATACAAAAGCATTCTGACGAGATTGTACAACGCCATAGAACAGATAGAGCTGGACATCGCTTATTCAGCACAAGAAAAAAATACAGAAAAACAGCTGGTGTTTCTGAGAGGTTTATGGGGGCTTTACTTAATCGTGTCTACTGAAATTACTCTTCTAGGGTTTGGTATTGCTAAGGATACTTTCATTAACTTAGCCGGTTTGTTTGGTGGTTTTTTCCCTTTTATTGTTGATCTTATACAACGACAGAATATAGAGATATCGAAACGAACTGACCTGTGTAAATTATTCTATTTTGTTAAGCTTGTAATCCTGCCTACCTGTGCATTAATAATTACAGCATTCGCAACGAGCTCTGGAAACGTAACAACTTGGATCGCGGCATTGTACTTAGGTGCCACTTTCCCAGTATTTGCACAAAAAGCAGTATCAATGAAACCCCCAGGAATGGATACCAAAATGGGTGCTTAACTTTTCACCCGTTAGTTAACTTTTAATCACCGCTTTAGGTGGCGTTGAGCGTCTACTTGTCTTAAACAGACTCCGGCTTTCGCGGTAGCGATGACCTGAAATTCGCTCAAATAAAATCCTCCAAAGTAAGAAGGTCACCGATTAGCTGCAGAACGAGTCAATGTAAAAAAGTGAAAATAGTTGCTGTTCACAGAAACCTCTGATAATCAGAGTAGTTGCGATAATAAACAAAAATAACTCCATATTAATACAACTTAAAGGCAGCAAAATTCCGATAGGCATTAATTGAAATTAGTTGCTGTTAATACACATTAAAATCAACTAGCAACTGCTGATGTTGGTATCGTAAACGGATGACAGATTGAACGACCATATTTCAAGTCCATGTTTACGGCGTTGTCAAAGCGGTGCTGAAGTGAAGATACTCCACTAGCTCACCCATCTCTTCAAGAGATTCGATCGCCTTGCGTATTATCATTGTTAAACGAAAAGCTTGATATCTTAGCTCTGCTAACCGACTTTAACGCACCACCTCTTTACCCAGTCTAGCTTTTATGAGACTCTTTTTTCAGGTAGTTCATTATCCACTTCCATTTACATCCCCTATATTTCCTACTTACTGGATTATTGGTTAAGCATTATTTGGTTGGTATTTTATTTAAGTAATAAATAATCGCTATTTACAATTTGAGGGGTCATGTTTCCATGACTGTACAATTTTATTAGCGTTCTCCTTGGTTATTGCTATATGTTTTCTTAGAAGTGACACAGCTTCGTCCCGCGGCATATCACGACTACAAAAAGTGCTCAGAGCATCTCTGATATTTTTAAACTTTATTGGCATAAGGCTGAATAGACCATGGGCTCTGTGCCATCCTCTTTGGGATGCGTAGCATCTGGCAATTCCAAGGTAAAAGTATTTTGAATAACTGACTGATAGTTTATTGTTTATTTCTTTTTGAAAAATAGATGTATCTAGAGGCAATCCGTATTTCATAAGTATTTCTTGCATTAAATCTAAATATGCGGGGACATTAATATCTCTATACGCTAGCTGAGGTGTTGAATAAAGCTGCCGTTCAACTTGTGCGACGCGTCCTTCCTCAACCATTTTGTCTAGATAAAATGCAGCATGGGCAAGGCTTTTACTTTTTAATAAAGTTGCTATTTCAGGTTTAGTTATTGGCTTCCCAGCATTTTGCATCGCTTCTAAGATAACTTCCCTTTGAGTAATGTTTTTAAAACCCTTTTCCTTCCCGACAGAGTCTGATTGTGAGCGCCCAACAAAAAAATAACCAAAATCTTCTCCGAAATGCTTAACGAAGTGGCGAATCTCATAATAATCAAACTGCTTTAGGTAGTCTGATGAGTGATAACACTGATTGAGATGAACAACGTCACGGGACGTAGCATCAAAATATTTATCGAGTTCAGCAAACACATTATCAAGGTGTATCAATTCTGCATTTATAAATCGAGTGTGCTTATAAAGTCCTTTACCAGCAAGATAGATATAGTCTTTGTGTTTGAACGCTTCAGAATCAAGCCTATCTTCATATATTTCCGATCGTGAATAACCGTTAAAGTTCACGAGTTTCGCAATATCCTGCCATGGTAAGCCTTTCTGATGATCAAATAACACACAAGCAACCGCTTCAGACTTACCTAGTAATCTAGGAGATAATTGATCGTCATCAATTAATATTACCCCCTGATTTTTTAGACTTAAAATAATGTTATGTAAATTTTGGATTCCCTCAAGGTCTAAATCTTCGAGTACGGTAATAGCATCATCTAAGTGCACTGGTGCGCCGTTTTCTGCAAAATAAGAGTTTAATATGTTTTTGTCGAATTCTGGATAGACATATTCGTAAAGGTTATCCTTTTCGCAAACAATATCCAGAAATTCATAGAAGGCCTTTTCGGAAGAAAAACATTCATATAGATTTTTCACTTTATCTTTCAAAAAAGGTTGCATTTGGGGTTGTAAGAATTTCCAGAGTGTTTCAGGTTTTAAACGCAAATTGAGAAGGAGTTGGTCGTTTATTTTTTTTTCTTTCTGCTGCATGCGCTGCCTTGTAACATCAAACATCTCGCCGACTTCTTCGAATGTAGCTTTTTCTTCTACAAAGCCCCAGCGTAGTTGTGCTATCTCGGCATCACCTTCAGCAAGTTTATCGAGATATTTATCTATGTCATCTAAAAGCAGTTTTTCTATTTCTCCAAGCGATATCTCATTTGCCAAGCGGGGAACAATTATATCCGACTCGAATGATAGGTAATTTTTTGTACCCATCGATATCTTTTGGATTTCCTTCAATACAATTTTTTTGAAATCCACCAGAGCATCTACAACACCTTGACCAAAACCACGTAGCTTGATTAATTTCGAGGCATCTAGGGCTAGAATAAGGTCAAAGTTAGACATTAATTTTGACAACTCCATATCCATATATCGAGCATACTTCTCTAGAGGTTTTATAAAGCGAAATTCAACACCAGCTAAACATACTAGAAAATTTGATGTGTCTATTTTCGAGATATCAAATTCATTTTTCGTATTGGATGTTTGATTTATAGGAAAATTTGCCTTGCTAAGGACTCGAGACTTAAGCATTTTGAAAGTGTCGACGTATGAAGCTCCAACACCATTAAGCGAGGCAATTTCGGAGACGCTCAGATCAATAAGATCTCCAAATGTATCGCCAAGATTAAAGCTAGAATTATTAAACCCGACATTTCTGAGTCTTTTGATCAGTTTCAAGTATTTAGCTGGGAGATTGACTTCATCAAGAGGTGTAGATAAATTGGGAACATCAAAATCTTCATTTATCTTTTTCTCTTCTACCTTTTTTGCAAGCTTATCTTCTTCTGTTTTTATATCAGTATTTGATTGGTCAAAATCCTCATAGAGAGAAGAAGACTCGGAAGGCGTTTCAAGATTAGAAGATAGTACGTCTCTCTGTTCTGTTTCGAGCGTGTTACTTTGTAGTTGGACACTATTATCTAAAAGTTTAATTTCTCTCAAGAAATCAGCGAAATATACATTTTTATGGAGTTGGCAGAAACTATCACTATCTAAGGTTTCAATAATCTCCCAAAGAGATTTTAGATTGGAATAGTTAAAATGATATTGGCTTTCTAGCTCACCGATTAGCTTTGCGAGAGCGGCTACTATTCTTGATTCATTTAATTCTATTCTCAAATTATTCTAGTCCTTTAATATTTTTAAGAAACAACGATAGCGATTGATATTTTTCTTTGATTTTTAGCTTGTCATCATCTGATATCAACTTGAGGTCTGTACGATTAAAAACAGTTCCTCTGTAGGCCTCTAAAAGCTCACAAAAAGTATCATTTTCAGATTTTTCGTGAATAATAATTTCCTCAGGATAGTCGATTTTAATACTATTTTTTTCTACATCGGGAAACAGCAGCTTAACTTCTCTTTCAGTACAAAGGTAAAGTTGGTTATGCATGAAATGATGAGTAAT